>JBIIOU010000204.1:0-3612 GCA_044336815.1 Candidatus Nanopelagicales bacterium
TCTCAAAACAAGAGGGTGAGGATTACCACGACTTAATCGAGTGGGCCGGCACCCAGCCTTGGTCGAACGGCAAAGTCGGCCTCTTGGGTGTTTCATACTTAGCGCTCTCGCAGTATCGGGCCGCGGCGGAGCAGCCACCACATTTGGCAGCGATCTGCCCATGGGAGGGCTTTTCGGATGTCTATCGCGATTTCGCTAAGCCAGGTGGGGTGCGCGAGCACGGCTTCTTTGCGATGTGGGGGAAGATCACCAATAAATCCGGTCGCACCACCGAGGATTTATATGCGCAGGCGCTGAGTCGACCAGAACTCGATGACTGGTGGAAATTGCGGATGCCTGAACTTTCGCGCATCAACGTGCCAATGCTGGTTTGCGGTAGCTTCTCAGATCACCTGCTGCATACCCGCGGATCCTTCGAGGCATTTCGCCGAGTCTCGTCGAAACAGAAATGGATCTGGACCCACCGAGGCGGTAAATGGGGCGTGTTCTACGGCGATGAAGCCAAGGCCACGCAGCTGCGCTTCTTCGAGCACTTCTTGGCTGGCGCCGATAACGGGTGGGATCAAGTGCCACCGGTGCGTATCGCCATCCACGAAACCGGCGACGCACCCGCTGAAATTCGCATGGCGGCCGACTGGCCGCCCCCCGGTGTCACCTGGAGATCACTGCACCTTCGCGCTGGTGGGCAACTAGCGGAGAACCCGGAGACCACTGACACCTCAATGGTGTTTGTGAATTCGGATGGTTCTTTGAAATTTAGGTGGCAGGTGCCGGCGGCCTGTGACCTCATCGGGCCAATGACATTTAACGCTGATGTCAGCCTCGAGGGCACTGGCGATGCGACTCTCCTCGCGGCGGTCAGGCTAATCCGCGGCGGAGTTGAAGTCCCCTTCGAAGGGTCATATGGTTTCGGCCGCGATGTTGTCACCCATGGCTGGCACCGGCTCGCCCACCGTGAACTCGACTCAGAACTGTCGACCCCTTGGCAACCGGTGCATACCCACGCCAAAGCCGAACCATTTAGCCCCGGTGAGGTCGTGCCAATAACTGTTGCACTGATGCCGCAGGCCACCAGATTGCGGGCCGGTGATGTCTTGGAGCTAGAACTGCGTTCCCAATGGCTATTTGCGGTGAACCCATTCACCGGGCAATTACCAGCGCGGTATGCCGCTTCTTCAACCGGTTCGACGCGGTTGCACCTAGGTGGCTCACATTTAGCTGAACTGCGTATCCCGGTTGCCGGTGGCTAGATGATTCAAGAACCACAGCACCAACCGACTAAACCATTGATCGACAGCGTTACGCGGATGCCGATGCGCAGGCTCCTCCGATTAGTTGCGTGTGAAACAGTGGCACTGGCTGTGATTTTGGCCGTCAGCGGGGTGCTAGAAGGTGGCCTAAGCTTGGACCACACCCTACTTATTCCGCCGCTGGTTACTTTCGTGTTGATTGTGGCGCAACCAGAACTACCGGGAAGCCGCCCACTTCGAGTGCTTGGCGCCTACGTGGTAACTGGCATTTTAGGTATTGGTTTGTCTATCCTGCCGCTTCCTGGCACGGTACTCGGGGTCATCGCCGGCGCGCTCACCTTGTTCATGTTCTATGTATTAGGTGTGTTTCATGCTCCGGCATTCGCCGTGCCATTTGCAGCGATCATGGCCGGCTATGTCTTGTCAGATGCCCCGAAAGCCTTTGGCATCCTGATGATCTACACCGTGGTAGTTATTGGCATGGCAACAGCGACCAACCGATTGCTCGGCTACCGCTCCTACCCAGAAAAATGGTGGTAGTCGAGGTTTCAGGCCTGAACACCAAGTACGCAGGCGGCAATGAGCATGAGCACGCCGCCAACGCGATAAACCATTGTCATGGTCGGCCTCGTATACCAACGGGTGTCACCGGCTTTTGGTTCGCGGGCAACTAGCCCTAACAGTGCGAGCAAGAAGCCAGGCACCGCCATCAAGAGGAATTGCATCTGGGCGAACTCAGGTACCTCGCCCAAGGCATTGCCCAAAATCACCGAAACAAGCAAGCCGAAAGCAAGCATAATTACAAACAGAGGAACCCCGTCCGGGATAACTTGCCATAGGGCCGGTGAGTTCTTGAAACGATGCGCAAGCAAGGCGAGTAACCCGGGCAGCAGGAATAACAGGGCCGCAACCCAAAGTTGCCAAACATTTCCAACAAATGCGGCGGCGATGAACAAGAAGGCACCGGTGCGCACGAAAGCTGAAATAACCTGCTGAGTGGTACTGGGATCGGGAAGATTGGCTGGCGAAAGGGCGCGCATCCGCCCGGGCACCTTGCGGGCCGCGGCTTCTTCCAGCAGCACTTTTAGGAGTAGTGAAATAAGTGCGACGAGCCCAAGCAATCTGGCTTGCTCGGCAATCGGGAAGTCAAGTGCGCCCAGAGTTGGTAGCGCCTGAACGATCGCAATGGTCGTCCAGGCACCGATCAGTGGCACTACAACTAGGTCGGTAAGGCGCTCCCAAGTTGCCGCGCTACCACTGGTGCGTCTCCGGCGAATATCGCGGAAACTCGCAGCAATAAGGCCTGGGCCCACCACGATCAAGCCGACTCCCAGCAAAGTTCTAACGCTTGAGGCGTCGACTATCCCACCCGATAGCGCGACCACAACGGCAAATGCGACCGAACCAATAAGGCCGGCGAGTGCATCGAAGACGCCGAGTACTAGCAGCGGAATCATGAAAGCGAGCACAGCGGGCTCGGCCCGACCACCGACACTTACGGCCGCAAAAATGCCAAGAAGCAAGGCGGCCAAGGGCAGCAGCAGGCTGAAACTGCCGGTGAAGGCGCGAAGTGGTGCGGCATCGGTGAAAGTGCGGCTGAGCAGTGGGCTGAATTTGGCGACCACAGCTCCTACACCGCTTAGGGCCAACGCCGCACCGGCACGCCCTTGCAGGTTTGCCACGTGAAGTTCATCAAGTTCAGCAAGTTCAGCGGTGCTACCACGCACCGCGGTATCGATGCCATCACCGCTAGGCCCACCCGGTGCACCTGGGGAAGACTCACGACCTGAACCGGCAAGCCCAACACTTGCGACCGTAGCTACGGTCAACGCAGCAATAGAAGTAGCAACGACCGCAGCTGGTGCTTCAAGGGGTACGACCAACGGATACGCAGGTACTTTGGGGTTTGATGAGATTACTGGAATTTTGAGCCCCGCTGTGGATGCGTTATCGGTTTTCGAAGCGATAGTGCCATCTGCAGATAATCCGACACCGGTTGCCTGTTGTATTGGATTACCTGCGGAATCCACTGCTTCAAGTACCAACGTGTGATCACCAGCGGGTAGGTCACTTGGCAACACCGCTGACATCGAAAGAGAACCATCGGCATCGGCAATTGCTTCGCCGATAAGTTGCGGCGTAGAGAAGATAAAGAGTGTGGCGCGGCTGCTAGGTAGTAGGCCGCTGGCTTTGACGCTCACGCCAGCGCCACCAGCTGACGCCCCTAGCTCCGCATCGATTGAGATGGACACTTGGGCTGGAGTTGTCGTGGCAGGTTCATCCGTGGCCTCGTCAACAGGCTCGTCAACAAGCTCTTCGGTGGTCTCGTCAACAGCCTCGTCGGTGGTCTCTTCGCTGGTCT
>JBIIOU010000040.1:0-14092 GCA_044336815.1 Candidatus Nanopelagicales bacterium
CAACCGTTGCGGGCCGCCCTGGCCGATCCAAATGAGAATCCCGGTTAGCGGGAGTAGCAGAAATAGCAGCCGGTAGTCATTAGAGTCACCGATCAAATACGGCAGGGCGAGAATGAAAGTGCCGCCGACGATGAGATACCACGAGGGGCCATCGGTGAGCGCGATGCTCGTCTTATTTCTGCGAAGTAGCACGGTAAATAGCGCGATGAGCACAAAGAAGATGAGCGCCCCGATCACTTTAAGCAGCGTGGAGTTGAGCACCTGACCTTCGGCTGGATTGAATGCAAGCGGGTCTTCCACTAGCCAAGTGACAATGCCGGTGGTGCTGGAAAACATGATGCGGGTGGTCGACATTACGTTAGATCGAGCGGCGCCTTGAGCTAGCAGTAGGTCATCGAAGTTCCAGATCAAGAACACCATAGTTGCTGCGCCGGCGGCTGCGGCAATCCACGACCAACGCTTCGGGGCAAGGAATACCGCGAAGACTCCGACCGCGAAATACTTCAAGATCGAGGCAATGAAGAGCGCGAGTGCTGCAATTGTCTTAGGTGCCGGGCCACTCGAAGGGCGCGCGAATACGAGCAGGCCGGCGGCGGCTAGTGCGGCGATCAGAATGTCGACGGTGCCACGCTCAACACCGAGTAGAACTGAAGGTGAGATGGCCAGCAGGGTGATAGCAGCAAGGGCTGCGATTAAACCGGCCGTGCCACTTGCGCCAACTCGCTGCCACCGCGTGACTACGAGAACACTCAATGCACCCACTAACGCAACCCAGATCACCGCGAGGGCCACACCTAACACGCCGGTTTGCTGAAGCCCAAGGCCTAGAGCACTAAGGGCACTTGACGGGATGACGGTATACGGGGTGAAAGGGCGGCCGTACGGATCGCAGGTTGCGATGTCGGTGCCCGCGCTCATGCAGTCTGCTGTCGCGGTGATGTAGGCCAGGTCGGCAAAGCCGGTGTTCCCGCCGAATACCGAAGGCACAGTCCAGATGCCGAAGATTTTCCAACTACCCGAGCTGATCAACCACCACAGCATGATGGTGGTGATGGCTGGCGGGAGGAGAGCAAAGATCAGTGCCGGCGATGAGGTGCGCTGCTTAGCGCCGGTTGACATAGGGGCAAGGCTACGCGGCCGGTGGCCTTTGCAGGGTTTGCTCAGCGGTTGGTGATTGGCGGCGGATTCACGCGAAGAAACCGGACTCCGATTGCTTTGAGAATAGTATCATTAGTGATACTATCATGGAAGATACTATTAATTAGGGGGTGAAATGGCGCATTTCGTGGGCCGAACCGAGCAACTGGCCATATTGACCGACCTGCTCCGGCGCGTTCGCACCGATCCAGTCGGTAAGCCGGGGCGAGCACTATTGATCCGTGGTCGTCGCCGAGTCGGTAAATCTCGACTGGTCGAGGAGTTCGTTGCCGGAGCGGGGGTCCCGCATGTCTATTTCACGGCATCAACTAGATCGACTAACGAAGAGTTGCAATTGTTTGTGCAGGATGTTGCAGAGTCAGACCTGCCAGGAGCCGCGAACTTCGGCGACCTTTCGGTTAGTACCTGGGAGTCGGCATTTCGCCAACTTGCCTTAGCGTTACCCGAAGACTCCGCGAGCGTGATCGTCCTCGACGAATTGCCCTACCTTTCGCAAAGTGACCCGAGCTTTGAGGGCACACTGCAGAAGGTCTTCGACCGTTACCTGTCTAGCAAACGCGTGCTGATCATCGGGATCGGCTCAGACCTTGCGATGATGGAAGCACTCAATGAGTATGGCCGCCCATTTCATCAGCGGGCCACCGAAATGATTGTGCCACCACTTAGCCCGGCGGAGGTCGGAGATTTACTTGCTTTAAATGCCGCGGATGCATTCGATGCTTATCTTGTCACGGGCGGTCTACCCCTCATCTGTGACGAGTGGAGCACCGGGCGCAGTATTTGGGAGTACCTCGAGGAGGCGTTAGCAAATCCGACATCGGCGCTTATCGTTAGTGCTGAACGGGTGCTGGCAGCGGAGTTTCCTCCCGATGCCCAAGCGCGCTCCGTCTTAGCGACCATTGGCTCCGGGGAGCGCACGTTCACGGCAATCGGTCGAGCCGCCGGTGATCTGAAACAAACCTCACTTGACCGCTCGTTGAAAACCTTGATCGCCAAGCGGGTCGTGGCAGCCGAGCGGCCCCTTTCAATGAAGAAGCCGGGCGATGCTCGCTATCGGGTGGCCGATAGTTACCTGCGATTTTGGTTGAGATTCATCGGCCCGCACCTACCCGAAATCGAGCGTGGACGGGGCGATCGGGTGCTGAACCTTGTGCGCACCGAGTGGTCAACTTGGCGGGGGCGGGCTATCGAGCCAGTAATCCGTGAAGCGGTTGATCGACTACCGGCGGGCGCACTCCCCTTCGAACTCGGAGTCACCGGCTCCTACTGGACACGAAGCAACGACCCTGAAATTGACCTAGTGCTGGCCGATCGCGCACCCATTGCAAACACAATTCTTGGAGTGGGTTCAATTAAATGGCGGCAACAGCAACCATTTGACGCACATGACCTTGCGCAGTTGCGAGATCAACGAGCAAGGCTGCCGGGAGCCAACGAAACCACGCCACTTGTCGTGGTGACGCGCACTGGTAGCACCGTGTCAGGGGTCACTGTTTTGACACCCGTAGATCTATTGGCTAGCTGGCCGCTAGGTCAATGACCTGGGCGAACTGCTGCCCCCCGAACCCGGCCACACTGCAACCCTCACCCGGTGCCTCGATGACGAGGGTTACCGGTGTAGTCGATGGGGTGGGCAGGGTAAGGGTGAACTCGGTGTTCTTCTTGTCCTTGGCGATGAGGGTCACGACCTGCTCTTGACCTGCGCTTTGAAGTTTGACTGTGACAGGGCGAGTGCCGCACGCCGGTGACCTAATTGCTCCGGAGACGGTGGTGACGGGCACCTTTGATGTTGTGGGCGTAATGGTGAAGGTCGCGATCGGGTCGATCGTCCACCACCAAGTGAAATCCAGATGGGTACCACGGGGGGCCACAGTAATCGGGTCGGCGGTGATCATTGGCTGATTGAAGAAAGGGGGCAGCGATGCTGGAACGCCAGTTTGGTTTCCTTCGCCGGTAGTCAGGATCGGATTCGCAATGGCGTAGAGCTGCCACTTGCCCCCGTAGCCGGTGGCAATAGGTGCACCGAAATTTTCGGCTAGGTATTGCTCAAGTGGTGGTAGCTGCTCGCTAATTAAGCCTCGGGTGTCAAAGTGGATCGCGCAGAAGCCGCCTTGGCGCAGTTGTTCAACTTGTTCGGGGTTCGGGATTTCAGGTAGTTGCGAAGCCCAAATACTCGCGTCGGTGTTCTTGACAGCCCCGTAACTCCACGACTTGTTCGGGTTGAGTATTGATGTCCAGAAATGGTCGTAGTCATTGACCCCTTGAACCGCTCCGAACTCTGGGTAAGCCATGTATGGCAGTTGCAAAATCCCGCACGAGTTCGGGATTGCGGTATTTACCGTTTTTGAATAATCGCGCGCGGCCGAAGTTAATTCACCCGATCTAGTCGTGCTATCGCCGTACGCCTGCCGATAGGGCAGCGTTGAATCGAGCGCGGTTAGACCCAAGACGATGAGTGCGATGGGCAGTGCGTAGACCAAACGCCGAGCAATACGGGTGCGCTGGATAACAACCGCGGCGCCGAGCAAGAACAACCAAAGCAGGATTGGTACCAGGCGGTTCCAGGCACGGATCTGCGGTGTAACAGCACCGGCGAACAGGTAGTTCAAGCCCCAGGGGACAAAGAACAGCAAGACCACGATGGTTAGGTAGGTGATGAAGCTGAGAGTTACTGGTGCGCCGGGCACTTTCTTTGCCTTGCGCTTTGTTGGCTTCGAACTGCGGCGGGTGGCCAGCACAATGCCGACAAGCATCACGACAAGTGCCAAGCTGGTTATCCAGGTGCCGTGATTGGTGATAGCAGTGCTCTCACCCCACGGGGCCGCAGAAATTGCTTCAACAATCTTGGCGTTGTAGGCACCCACTCCCGGCAGTGAGCTAAGTGGGATAGGCAGCAGTGCCACCGCTAGATTTCCGGCAAAAATCACTGACTCATACGGCAACCGTTCACCGAGGGAGAGCAGCGGAGGGTCTGCCCGCAAAGTGAGTAGCGCCGGGATGAAACCGACGGCTGCCACCGCTCCTATCCCGATAAAGGGCACGGCTTCAATAACTAGTTCTTTGATTCGCGCGCGATGGGCCAAGCGCCAGATAAGTGCGGCCGCGCCGAGAAGCAGTGTGAAAGCGACATAGTAAACGCCGGTCCACGAGATGATGACGACCATCATCGCGATAACGAAATAGAAAATGAATTTCTGCCGCTTATTACCTAATTTGCGCAATCTTTCGAACTGTCCGCTGCCAATCAACATTACCAAGGCAAGCCCAATGGCCGCCGAGTAGAGGGTTGATAAGTAAGTATGACCAAGGGCGCGGCCCCAATGAAATGGAATAAGTGAAGCGGTTACCGCAAGGGCGATAGCCAGTGCCCCGCGCAGGCCCGTCATGCGAATCACCAAATACATCAATGCGGCGACAAGTGGAAAGGAAATCAGGACAAGCAGGTTGATACCAATAAAGGGTTGACCAGTTAAGTTCGTGACTAGTTGAGCGAACACGTTCTCGGTGATATCAATCCCGGGGAAGTAATTCAGGTTCATGCCGAGTGGGAAACCAAATTGCGTTGTTGTCTCATAAGAGAACCCGGACCAAGCCTCGGCATTTACATAAGTGCTGACCATGTCACCGCCAGCCCAGCCGCTATTTAGTAAGCCAAGGATCGGGCCGAAGACAATAAGTGAGACCGCGAACGCCACGACAGCGCTGATTAACGTCTCCCAGGCGGTGCGGGCCGACAAGTAGCGCACTAGTTACCCCACGAAAGTTTGGTCAAGCAGGCGAGACCCTGCGGGATCTGCGCATTGGGCCAGGTGAAGTCGTAACATTTGGGGGCGGTGGGCTGATTTGCGGCAGGGATGCTCGACCAAAATGCCATCACCCCATCCATTGTTTGACCATACAGGGCCAAGGCTGTTGGTTTGATTGATCCGAGCCTTTCGATGTCGACATCGGACAAAGTTGGCTCGAGGGTTACCCGGTTCTCACCCCAAAGTTGCATTGCCGCGACCACATATAGCTCGCGATCACCGCCGACCCAATCACCTTGCACCCAATCGAGAATTGTGTCCTCGCGAGTGGTGTTGGCAAGGAGCCATTCTTGGGTGGTAACGGCGGCTTGGAGCTTGTCGCTGATCGGATTCGTATTAAAGGCGTAGTTATATGGGCTCAGGTAGTAAAGACCGATTGGCCCGCGTGAGTTCTGCAGGAGTTGAGCCCCCGACAGCACGAGGGCCAAACCGAGCAGCGCCCCGATCGTGCGCTTATACGACGCAAACAAAAACACCGCAATGCAGACGGCGGCCAGTAGCCAGCCCGCGGCCAGATTTAAGTTCGGGGTTAGATGACCGGCGATAAAGACAAGGGCGATCGCGATGATGCCCACGGCGCCCTGCCACCTGTTCCAGCCTTGATCAGGTAACGCAAAAGTCAAGACCAAGCCCAGGGCAACCATGGCCGGGGGCCAGAGCATCGCTTGATACATCGGTGCCTCAAGAACGATGCCACCCATCATGGGCGAGAACACCAACATGAACGCGATACTCGTGACACTAATTACCAACGCCCGCTGCGCGGCGATTTCATCACGATGGGTGACCCAAGCGACCAACACGATCACGAGCACCGCCACCGGGACGATCAGCGAAATATCGCCGAGCCAAACCGCGGTCTTGCTGGCGAAGTCGGAGTAGTTCAGTCGGGAGTTGGCTTCCAGGTAGGTGCTGAACCAATTCAGTTTCGGAAATAGCAACCGGCCGATGCCAAGGAAGATCGCGAAGGTGGCTATCGCGCTCGCACCGGAAATCGCGATGTCATTCACTATGAAACGGCGGAGCTTAGGCCGCGCCTGAATACGCAGCACTAACCAAATGGTGCCGGCGAGCAACACTCCCGGCGGATTCACCATCACCAACCAACCAAGGGCGATACCGGCAATAACTGAACTAGCTTTGGTATTTGCCATCGCGCAGGCGATTAGTACCACTGTGCCGGCGAGCACCGAACCGGTCAGATACGGGTTGCCGAGATAACTAAGTACGACGGTACTGAGCGAGGTGATAGCAACCAAAAAAGTGGCGGACAAAGCACTCGTATAACGGCGCAGGATCAGATAGCTGCAGGCGACGATCAACAGCAGTAGCAGCATCCGATAAATCGCAAACCCCGGCCAGGTACCAAAAACTTCGGTTAGAGCGCGCACGGGCGCGATCACCCCAAGCCGCGTCCAGTAATAAGAAGGGAACGGCGAGCGGTCGGTGACCTCGTCACCAAAAAGCCCAAGTGAGGCATAGAACGAGGAGTCGGGGGTGTCGAGCCCGGCCCAGCGCTGAGAGACCAGGCCGGTAAATAGCGTGACCCCGGCAATGGCTAAGCCCGCTTGGGCTCGAGGATGCTGGCTCAGCTTGGTGCTCAGGGCTGCGGCGCGCACGGACACCCGCCGAACTTACACCGCCCCTGGTGCGAGCAGGTGCCTTTGATCAGCCTACGGGGTTAAGGGATTTCGTCACGGCAACAAGTTGCTGCCAGGTTAGATACTTCTTGCCACCCCACGTCTCGATCCATACGGTGGTCTTGCTCAGCCCCGGGCCCGCCGGCATAACGACGGTAACGTGGCCCCCGTACTTAGCAACATCGTCTTTGGTGCAATTTGTTATGACGCTGGGATCGCAGTAAGCGTAAATCTGGGCTTTCTTGCCATCGACCTTGAAGCTGTAGACAGATTCACCAACTCCGATGTCAGAGCACATCGGGTTACCTTCTTCGATAGTGAAGCGAGCACCGGATTTCTTCCCGTAGGTGGCGATAAGTGGTGCGTCGACGCCAGCGGGGCAATCAGTGCGGGCGGTGAAATTGGTGAGCTTTAGGTTCGCGGTGTTGTCTGGCTCGTAGACCGTGTAGCCAACGCCCACTTGGTGATCCTCGTATTTATCGCCTGAACCCAT
Source organism: Candidatus Nanopelagicales bacterium (assembly GCA_044336815.1). GTDB lineage: Bacteria > Actinomycetota > Actinomycetes > S36-B12 > S36-B12. The sequence continues at coordinate 7,098 of JBIIOU010000040.1, forward strand.
GGCCAGGGCTGGTGCTGCCAGCCCGGCGGTCAATGTGAGTGCAGCGAATGCGGTGACGAGGATCTTCATTTGGGCCCCTAGCTCGAGTATCTGATAACTCAGCATATGGCGACCCGGCCGGTGATGCCAGTGCTGCGGAGATTCGCGCCGCGGACTCTCACTTGGACGTTATTCGACAGGCTTCCTTGAATTCATCATGCTCGAATGCTGACTTCATCGATTCAAGCTCCTGCTTGCCAAGGCCGATTCCTGTTGCGACTGCACGCCAGGTCGATACGAAGTAAGCCACTTCGGACAAGATCGTGACGGCAGCATCTAGCGTCAGCCTGAATTTCGTTCTGACCGACAAAAGAGTAGTGATGCTTGCTCTCGAGTCCGTCCGGTCAATTGCAGTGGACAAATACTTCTGCCCAGGTTGCGGGTTAGGATTTAAGTCGAAGGCGGGGGATAACCGCCATGAATCTCCTGAAGTGTGTAGAAACCCATGGTTACGCAGATGATCGTCGGTATTGGAGATAAGCACATTCAAAGCGATACGCCGCCATAATTGGCTGAGGTCGGCGGTGGCCGATGGGGAACTTTGTTCTATAACCTCGGCTAAATCGAGGTAGCTGCGGGTATCTCCATCACGTGCTTCCAGCATCGTCATTGCGCTCAAATACCCGAAACGATTTGGGCCGCTGCGATCGAATCTAGTTATTATCAGGACGCTTCGGCCGGCTACACGTAGCAGCAGTGAATCTGGGACATCAACCCCCGCGGCTCTTGCGATGTCGAGTGCCACTTTTTCCCATGCCATGACATTCCAGGTGTCCGATCCCGAACTAGGGAACTTCGCGATTGCCAATCGTCCATCATCGGTTAGCACGTGCGCCTTCGGTCGAGCGCCGCCTAGTGAGCTGCCCGCACGTACGAGCCTTGCTAGATCCTCGTAGGCGGCAGAGTCGCCTTCAGCCCTATTGGCAATGTCTAGGAGCTCGGAGAGGTCAGCAAGAACTGGCACACCTGTGGAGTCATTTGATTGAAAATCAGGACTACTTTCGATCCGAAACCTAAGGGCTCCTTGGCGCAAGTCATCGCGGACTCGAAGAAGAAGATCGATTTCCCCGAAGGATCTAGGTGCCGAACCGGCTGCTTTGGCTCGCAATACTTCGGCGCGCGAAATTAATGTTCTCCCCCATCTATCTGGGCATGAATCAGTGAAAGCGCCGAACAATGAAATCCGCGCGGCGGTATGAATTGCTCCTGCAGTTAATGGAAGGGCTGGATCAATGGCATATGCGCCTGGCCGCCAATTTCGACGAAGACTTCAATTTCACCAGTCATGTGGGCCCTGCCACCTTTGGCCTTCGTACGCGCTTTGGCAGTTCCTCCTCGGCGCGCAAGCGACCGACGTCGGTTGAAAGTGGGTCGAGGCTCAAAGAAAGTTCTTCAAGAACGCCAAGGGCCCGGCTGATTCTCAGCAAGTTCTCTGTGCTGATACTTCCGCCGGCCTCAAGTCGCATAACGGTATGCCGCGAGACCCCTGCTCGATCGGCCACCTCGGTGACCTGCAGCCGGCGAAGGCGACGCCAGGTTGCCGCATCGTGGCCCATTCGACTCAAAGCGCTGAGCACTGCTGGTGGTGTAACGAAGGCGGCCATGACCCCTCTTCAGTAGTAAAAATAAGACTGTAACAGACTCAGACTAGCAGTAAATTACTCTTATTTAACCCCAGGCTCTATCGGGTGAAGGCCCGAAGGCAGCCGGCCGGCCCCTGCAGCAGGGGCCGGCCGGTGCTAACTAATGCGCCCGGCTTAAGCCGGAACGACCTTCGCAACCTTGGCGGTGGTCTGTACCCAAGCACTGCCGTTGTCGGTGTAACCAGCTGGCATGGAGTCCTTCTTTGACCAAGTGCTACCGGTATCGGTGTAACCGGCGGGAGTAGCGTCCTTGACCTGATTGGTGCCCTGTTGGCGGGTTTCATAAACCGCCGTGTACTCGTAACAGGTATTGCCGTAGAGCGTGCCCCAACCGCAGGCATTGCCATCGAATGGATGCGAGCGTTCGGTGGTTCCGATCTGTACCTGCACGTAATTCGGTTCGCTGTGATAGGTGTAGCCGATCGAGGTGTAGGTGTAGGCACTGGTCTTTTCGCAGACACCGCTACCGGTCTCGGTATAGGCATCAGGGCAGACGTAGATGGTGCGGGTGCTTGGTGACGCCGGGCCTGGTGCGGGTGCCGGAGTCGCCGGTTTTGCCTCAGTCGGTTTAGCTTCCACGGGCTTAGCCTCAGCAGGCTTTTCGGCCGGCTTAACTTCAACAATGACCGCAGGCACGGTGATCGTCACGACACTCTCAATGCCGGTGATGTCGGCCAATGAACGCTCCATGCGAGCCACCGATGACTTACCGGTACCCGCGGAGTTTTTCGGGGTGATGGTGAAGACATACAAGGCGTCAGGGTCAAGGCCAGAAAGCATTGAAGACTTTGCTGCCGAGTTGCTGCGCGTGGTGGTGCCAGCTATTTCAGCGGTCACAGTTTTACCTGAACCGCCCGCTGGCTTCGCAGTGATTACGTACGTAACACCTGCGCCGCCGTTCGTTTTGGTGGATTTATGTGACCAATCAAGTTTCACCGTGTTGTTCTTTGACGTGGTGCGCACGACGAGATCAGTTGCCGAGCCAACCGCATCAACGGGAGTGCCCGAGCCGATGATTTTACCGTCGTAAACAACTACATAGTTGGCGCCGGCGATGAGATTAGAGAAGGTAACTCGACCCGACTTATCCGGTGATTTGGTAATTGGTGTGGTGCTACCAGGGCCGGATCGGGTGACGATTGTGACACTTGAGCCGTGGACTCCGGTAACACTTAGCCCGCGTGGGCTATTAGCCAAAATACTGGGCTTGGCAGCAGTTTGTGCTGCCGCGACGACGGTGCCGGGGGATTCAGCGGCGTATGCGGTGGTGGCAGACCCGATGGCGGTCAATCCAATTGCCAGGGCCAAGGTGATGCCGCTTAGGGCGGCTAGTGCGTTGCGCTTCATATTGGGATTGTTGCCCGACACGCCAAAGAGTTAAACCTAAGATTTTGACAATTGTGGAAAAGTCAGCGTCTCGTGTTAACGGTGAGTTCTCCTGTTGCGAATGTGACGTATGGGCTGAAAATATTTACGTCCAAAGCCTCATTCAAGTAGTCCGCCATCACCGAATTGGCGACCCGCAGCGTCATCCCTCGGTAAATCGTGGTGCGCGTAAAGGTCCCATAGATATTTGACTTGGACGCAATCGACCTAATGACGAAGATTCGCCGATTGATGCCGCCTTGCGTGACACAATCCACGACTTTGGCCTTGGTATCAATAACCGGGGTCGCACAGTTCACGAAATCACCGGTCGCCACGTTGGTGAGCCGGAAGCCACCTGATGCAAAATTCGCGCTGCCGTTAACCGCCACGATCGGCAGCGTGACTTCGATGCCAGTGTTATTGAAATTACTGATGGCCGAACCCGGTGAGACCCCGGTGATCCGGACATCAGCTGACTCCCAGGTCGGCACGATGCCATTGGCGGTGCGAAAGACGAAGGAGCCATTGGCGTTGGTGGTGCCGCGCGGGGCGCTGGCTTGACCGGCCGAAGGGGTGCTGGCAGAGCTGGGCGCAGCCGTTGCTCCCACCAGGGTCGCGGTGGCTGCGGCGATCGCCAAAGCCCAGATCGCAGGTCGCCTTAGTCGTAGATTCATCTTGGGGTAAGGATAACCCTGTTGGGTGGCTAAGCCTTGCTACTAGCCGCGAATGATCGCGTTGCTCGCCAAAGTTAACTCCGGACCGGTGGCAGCACGCACTTCATCGACGCTGACACCTGGTGCGGTTTCGACAAGCACTAGGCCACCAGGGGCGACATCGATAACAGCCATATCGGTGATTATGCGATTGACAACCTTTTTGCCGGTCAATGGCAGTGAGCATTCGGCAACGATCTTGTGAGTGCCGTCGCGTGCGACGTGCTCCATCATGACTATGACCAAGCGCGCTCCGTGCACCAGATCCATTGCACCGCCCATACCCTTGACCATTTTGCCGGGGATCATCCAGTTGGCGAGGTCGCCGGTGGTTGAAACCTGCATCGCACCGAGTACCGCCGCGTCAATATGGCCGCCGCGAATCATCCCGAAGCTGGTAGCCGAATCAAAGAATGATGCGCCGGGCAGCACGGTGACAGTTTCTTTACCGGCATTGATGAGATCGGGATCGACGTGGCCATCCTCGGGGTAGGGGCCGGTGCCGAGAATCCCGTTTTCACTTTGCAAAATAACGTTGACACCAGCCGGCAGATGGTTCGGGATCAGGGTCGGCAGGCCAATGCCGAGGTTGACATATTGGCCGTCGGTTAGTTCTTCACCAACACGTGCTGCCATCTCTTCGCGGGTCCAGGTCATGATGGGTTCCTAACGGTGCGGCGCTCGATGCGCTTGCCGGCAACTTGCTCGGGGGTCAGGGCGACTACACGTTGCACGAAAACTCCGGGCACGTGCACATGTTGCGGATCAATTTCACCGGGTTCAACAAGTTGTTCAACTTCGGCGATGGTGATTCGCCCAGCGGTTGCGGCGAGGGAGTTGAAGTTACGGGTGGCCTTATCAAAAACGAGGTTGCCGGTGGTGTCGCCGACACTTGCGCGCACAAATGCGAAGTCGGTGGTGATGCCGCGCTCAAGCACGTAATCACGTAGCTGACCGCGCACCTCGAACGCGCGTACCTCTTTCGGCTGGGAGGCAACGGCCACCGTGCCATCGGGGTTGTGACGAAGTGGCATCCCGCCTTCGGCGACGAAAGTGCCGACACCGGCAGGGGTGAAAAAGGCAGGAATACCAGCGCCTCCGGCGCGTAGCCGCTCAGCCAGGGTGCCTTGCGGCACGAGTTCAACTTCAAGTTCGCCGGTTAGGTATTGACGCTCGAACTCCTTATTTTCACCGACATATGACGAAGTCATGCGGGCTATCAACCCGGCGCGCAGCAGCAACCCAAGACCCCAGTCATCGACACCGCAGTTGTTACTCACGACATCAAGATCGGTCGGCTTGATTTCCAGTAACGCGCTGATCAGAGTGTCAGGAATACCAGAGAGCCCGAAGCCGCCGACGGAGATACTTGCCCCACTCGTGATATCAGCGACCGCCTCACGTGCGGATGCCACCACCTTGCTCATGATTCATCGACCTTTCTTTGGGTCTTGCGCTTACCGAAGCAAAAATTCTTAAAGGAGTTCCAAGATGGTGGCATTTGCCATGCCGCCACCTTCACACATCGTCTGCAGACCGTACTTGATGTTGTTTCTACGCATGTGATGCAGCATGGTAGTCATGAGGCGAGCACCAGATGCACCTAGTGGGTGGCCGAGTGCGATGGCACCGCCATTTGGGTTAGTCAGGGCCGGGTCAGCGCCGATCTCTTGATACCAGGCACCGAGAACGGCGGCGAAAGCCTCATTGACCTCGAAGGTGCCGATATCGGCGAGGGCAAGCCCGCTGCGCTGCAAAGCTTTTTTAGTCGCGGGTATCGGCCCGGTCAACATGATTATTGGGTCAACGCCGGCGAGGGCAAAGGTATGGAAGCGCGCTAGGGGCTTGAGCCCGAACTCGCGGGCTTTCTCCGATGAGGTGATGAGCATCGCCGCTGAACCGTCGGAGATTTGCGAGGCGTTACCGGCGGTGACAACACCACCCTCCTTGAACGGGGTCTTCAAGCCCGCCAGCGACTCCAAGGTGGTGCCGGCACGGATCCCCTGATCGGTGCTGACAACTCCACCTGCTGTGGTGATTGGGATTATCTCGTCAGCAAAAAGACCAGCAGCAGTGGCAGCAGCGGCCCGCTCATTAGAAGTTACCGCGATGGCATCAAGGTCAGTGCGGCTTAAATTCCATTGCTCAGCGATCATCTCGGCGCTGATGCCTTGGCCAACCAAGCCACCGTTATAACGATCGATCATGCGGGGCCCAAATGGGCCATCGCCGCCGGCCGCATTGGAGAACATCGGCACGCGTGACATAGATTCGACGCCACCAGCAATCACGAAGTCATATTGCCCAGCTATCACTCCGGCGGCGCCAAAGTGCGCGGCCTGCTGGCTCGATCCGCATTGCCGATCGATTGTTACACCGGTTACCTCCTCGGGGAAGCCAGCCGCTAGCGCGGCGTTGCGACCAACATTGAAAGCTTGCTCGCCAACTTGCGAGACCGCGCCCCAGATGACGTCGTCAACGATTGCCGGATCGATACCGGTGCGTTCGATGAGACCTTGTAGCACCATGGCTGAGAGGTCAACGGGGTGAATGCCGCTAAGTGCGCCTTTTTCGGCTTTACCGATGCCGACGGGGCTGCGCACTGCACCGACGATGACTGCGTCGCGAACCATTTTGTCTCCCTTGATTGTTGACTTGATGTTACTGACTTGATGTTTGTTACTGAGGGCCGTACTCGTGTTACATCGAGATGCCACCGTCGACAGGGAGCACGACCCCTGTTACGTAGGCGGCTTCTTCAGAGGCAAGGAATCCGACGGCAGCGCAAATCTCCTCGGGTTCGGCGAATCTGCCGGCAGGGATAACAGCTGCCAACTCAGCAAGTTTGTCAGCGGGTATTGAGGTGATCATTCGAGTCGCCGCACTTGGCGAGATGGCGTTGACGGTTACCCCAAAACGCGCGAGTTCTTTGGCAGCAGTCTTGGTAAACCCGATGATGCCAGCCTTCGCTGTGGCGTAATTCGCCTGCCCCGTATTGCCGTGCAACCCGGTATACGAAGTCACATTGATCACGCGCCCGTACTCCTGCGCGCGAAAGTGGGGTACGCAGGCTCGCGTGAATTTGAAAGTGCCGCCGGCATGGACCGCGAGTACAGCCTCCCAATCTTCATCGGTGATCTTCCAGAGCACGTTGTCGCGTAAAATCCCGGCGTTGTTGACCATGACGTCAATGCGCCCGAATTTTTCAATGGCGGTGTCCACAACCCGCTGC
>JBIIOU010000205.1:0-3569 GCA_044336815.1 Candidatus Nanopelagicales bacterium
TTCAAGTAGCCCTTCATCATTTCCGAATGAGTGAATACCCAGGGACTCGCCCATATCTGAATTGACACTTATGCTCACTTTAGAATCCCTTTCAGGTTGGCAGGCAACTCACCCGGAACCATGTCATAGGTAACCCACATCGTTCGACTCGCGAAATGGTCATAAACTGAACGCGCTCGATGATTGTCATCAGCGGTTATCCAGCGAACAACCGTCCAGCCATTGTCGGCAGCGATCTGCTTCAAGCCATATAGAAGCGCATCGGCGACGGCCGACCCGCGCGCGTCATGATCGACTAAAAGATCATCTAGGAAGCAGCCGACACTCCCCGCAAGAGGCCTGGTGAACGGCCGGTAATGCGCCAACCCATGTGCCACACCGTCAGCATCTTTTGCTAGCAAGCAGTTAAGTGGGTGCTCAGAATCCATCAGCCATGACCAAATCAAATCCTGGTGCTCTTCGCGAACCGGCACCCCGTAGTGCTCCGCGAACTGCCGGTAGAGATGGCGCCACCGGGTGAGATCCGCTGGCGTTGCTGGCACCAAGGTGTAGCCGGCAGCCTTTGCCACTAGGTGAGGCCGGCCATCCTTAGTTGTAGCGGTCGGTGCACCACTCGGAATCACGTCCGTCATGAGGCGCCCTGGGGGGCGTTAGCCTTGCGGCGGCGAACCCAACTGGTTATTTCACGGCCTCCGGTTATTCCAGCGGGCCGAGCAATTAGCACCAGTAGCAAAATTAAGGCTAAAACCATTTCGGTCAACCCGGGTGCATCAATTTGTGGAATCGGCCCAATCCCCTGTGTTTCTACAGTACGGAGCAGTTCGGCAAGTACCTGAACCACGATGACACCGACCACGGCTCCGGTTAGACTTCCGAGCCCTCCAATAACGAGCATCGCAATGATGAAGAATGTCAAGGCGATGCTAAATGTTTGGGCCGAGAACGTAGCGATGTAATGCCCATAAAGGGCACCACCGAAAGCGGCAATACTGCAACTGGCCACCCAGCCCCAAAGTCGTTCAATCGGGATGGAAATCCCTATCGACATCGCAGCTTTATCATCCTCACGGGTGGCGATAAGTCGTCTCCCGCGTCTGGTTACTTGGTAGAGGGCGGCAATTGCAATAACCAGCACGACCGCACCAAGAGCCCACCACAATGTAGTCTCTTTAGGCACCCCGACCATTGTGCTTTCACCACGGGTGACCGCTTTCCACTTTGTCACGACGACCTGCACCACGACCAAGAAGGCCAAAGTTCCGATACCCGCGGCCAAACCGCTCAGTCGGACCAGCGGAACACCAACCAGCAGCGCTATGACAGCGGTGAACGCAACCGAAATCAAGATACCTAAGGGCACCGGTACCGTAAAACTCAAAAGCCAATTCAGAAAATCTGGCATATCGGGGAAAAGGCTGGGCTTCTTATCCGCAGGGATGGTAATGAGCGCCGAGGTAAAGGCCGCGATCATCGCGAAAGCGACTGAACCAAATGATACGACTCCGGAGTTGCCCGAGAACACGTGCAGCCCAATAACCATCACCATGAGAATTAGCGCGGTAGTGCAGCGCTGGATCAGAGACACGTCATTGGTCAGTGAAATGAGAAAGGTTACGATAATGATTGGCACGGCTAGCAAGCCTGCAAGCCAAGCCCAGCGAGACCAAGTGGACACGGAACTTTTCACTAGACCCGCACCCCCTTAGCCGCAATCAGGCCGCCCGGTCGAATTAACAAAACCACAATTACCAAGGTGTATAGGAACGCATCTGCGAAAACTCGAAGCTCCATAGGCAAGAGCGCATTTAGCATCGTGTAGACAAAACCCATTAGGAAGCCGCCAAGGGCCGCACCAACCATACTTCCGAGGCCCCCAATAACCGCGCCTACAAAAGCGATTAGCACGATCGACTCTCCGCTGGACCAACTGACGTTGGTACGAGTAGCGAAGAACAAGATCGCAACGATTGCGGCTATAGTTCCCGAAATCACAAATGCTGCCGCGATGACCCGGTTTGATTTAATTCCAACCAGCGCCGCCATACCGACATCCTCGGTCGAAGCCCGCAGTTGAATTCCAATATTGGTCTTGCGGAGCAAGAGTGCCAACCCAATCAAGACTAAGATGGTGGTTACCAAGGTCAAAATAATTTGCCGCGAAATAATCAACCCGGCGACCTCGTACTGCACCGACAACTCAGAAAACTGCTCCAGCGGCTTTGGATTAGCGCCGAAGGCAACGCGTGCCAGTTGCTGCAGGAATTGCGCAAGCGCAAATGAGGTCACCAGCATGGTCATTGCCGTGGCATTTCGCACCGGTCTAAATGCCAGTCGCTCCATCAATAGCGAAACAAATACTACCACCAGAATTGTCCCGAGTATCAAGAGCCACCAAGGCTGTGAGCGCAGCAAAATAATCGAGAAGCCGCCGATCATCACCAACTGGCCATAGGCGAAGTTCATCAGACCCATGACACTGAATACAAGGGCCAATCCCAATGTCATTAGTGAGTACAGGGCCCCTGTCCCGATCGCATCGACTAGGTACTGCGGGTTCATTTCAGGCCTTCCCAAAATGCAAGTAAGCAGATTCCACTTGATCAGCTTTGGCCTGATCGCCGCCAGCAGCTTCCGACTCGATGACACCACCCGTGCGCATGAGGTAATAACGATCCGCTGCCCGAATTGCCTGCGCCGCATTTTGCTCTACGAGAAGAATGCTTGAGCCCTGCTTGCGCAATTCTTCGAGGAGATCGAATACCTGCTCCACGATTTGCGGCGCCAAGCCAAGGGATGGCTCATCAAGAAGGAGGAGTCTTGGCTTGCTCATCAGTGCCCGTGCGATCGCCAGTTGCTGCTGCTCACCTCCGGAGAGTAGGCCGGCCATTCGATCCGCGTACTTACCCAGAACAGGGAATCGCGCCATCATTTCCGCACTTGATTTCTTTACATCACCGCGATCACTTCGAACGGTTCCCCCGACGGTTAAGTTCTCCCCCACAGTTAGCCGAGTGAAAATACGGCGCCCCTCGGGAACCACAGCTATTCCACGTCTCAAAATCGCCCCTGGCTGTTGGCCCAAGATGTCATTGCCCTCAAACTTGATGGAACCGGAGGTGGGCTTGACAACCCCGGCGATGGCTTTGACCGTGGAAGACTTACCGACCCCATTATGCCCAATCAGCGCTACAAACTCACCCTCATCAACATGCAGGTCTAGAGCTTTAACCGCAACCGCGTTGCCGTAGCAGATCCGCACACCACTCAGCTCTAGCAAACTCATGAGTGTTCCCGTCCAAAGTACGCCTCGATGACCGCTGGGTTAGTACGGATTTGCTCGGGGGAGCCAACCGCGATGGTTCTACCCGAATCCATCACGTGGATTCCTTCACAAATTCCGAAAATCACCGACATGTCATGCTCGACAAGTAACACTCCGCACCCAAGGGCATCCCTGATTGCCAGGATGGTGCCAGACAATGCCGCGGTTTCGTCATCATCAAGCCCGGCCGCCGGTTCATCAAGAAGTAGGAAATCCGGTTCGGTGGCGACCGCTCTGGCGATACCCG
>JBIIOU010000041.1:0-13960 GCA_044336815.1 Candidatus Nanopelagicales bacterium
CCAGCTGTATTTGAATCAGTTTCCATACCCGTTTCGGGATCCAAAGGGTGAGGTCAGGGTGTTAATCCGGGTTTTTCCGGTGCGTATTCAAGTATTCGGGTCAGCCTAGATATTTGCCCACAAACCTGGAGTAGACCTCATTTGGAACCGGGGGTTCGCTATGGCAGACTTGGGCAGCAGTCCCGGGGAGCCCCGCCACAGGGGAAGCCCCCGGATTAGAACTAACAAGTTGTTCCCAATCCCCACTACGGGGCCAATAATCGTGGGCGACCTGTGGCGCTTACAGGAAGTGAACCCAAGATGAAGACCCTAGACGCAGTTGACGCAGCATCCCTAAAGTCCGGGCTCCCGGATCTTCGATCAGGTGACACCGTGAAGGTGCACGTAAAGGTCGTCGAAGGTAACAAAACCCGTGTGCAGATTTTTCAGGGTGTGGTTATCGCTCGGGCTGGTTCAGGTATTGGTGAGACTTTCACGGTTCGCAAGGTTTCGTACGGAGTTGGGGTTGAGCGCACTTTCCCATTGCACACTCCAATCATTGAGAAAATCGAGTTGCTTACTCGCGGTGATGTCCGCAGAGCCAAGCTCTACTACCTGCGCGACCTTCGCGGCAAGGCCGCAAAGATTCACGAGCGACGCGAAAATATACCTGTGGCGGCAGCTGCCGTTGTCGAACCTGCGGCACCTGTCGTAGCTGAACCAGCAGCAGATCAAGACTGAACCGCGTCCTGCAGCTCAGCTAACAAGTGATTCGCCGCTACCCGCAATCGATGGTCTGACTACCTGATGGCTAAGAGTCGGCGCGATGCTTGGTGGGATTTGCCGCTGACATTCATCATTGCGTTCGGCGTCGTACTACTGCTTACGACCTTCGTGGCGCGTCCATTCTCCATTCCATCTGGGTCCATGGAGGACACCTTGCAGGTTGGTGATCGCGTGCTCGTGAACAAGGTGACCTATCGCCTGCGGCCCATTGAGCGCGGCGATGTCGTGGTATTCGACGGCACGGACTCCTTCGTAGCAGCCGGTGAAATCCCGCAGCGTGATCCAATCACCGGGGCTTTGTCATGGCTAGGTCAATCAGTGGGTGTAGTGCCACCTGATAGCACGGATTTCGTCAAGAGGGTAATTGGGTTAGCGGGTGATCATGTGGTGTGCTGCGATGCCGAGGGTCACATCACGGTAAATGATGTTCCACTCGACGAGGATTCCTATATCTTCCCCGGCGACGTACCAAGTGACATGAACTTTGATGTCATCGTGCCCGAGGGCAAGTTGTGGATGATGGGCGACCACCGATCCAACAGCGCGGATTCGCGCTACCACCTTGGTGACCCGGGCGGTGGCATGGTTCCACAAAGTCGTGTAGTTGGTCGAGTAATGAATGTTCTATGGCCGCTGGGCCGGCTCCAATCAATCCCGATCCCCGAAACGTTCGCGCAAATCCCTGCGCCGATCACGGTTAAGTGATGGCAGTCTCCGCACGTGAGGGTGATGACAAGCCGGAGTTGGCCGATTCGGTGGTGGGGGGCCGGCACCGAAAAGGTGGGCCGCAAAAAAAGAAGAGCGGTCCGCTCCATGTTCTTCGCGAAACCGCGATCATTGTGGTTTCTGCACTGGTGCTTTCTGCATTGGTGCGCGCTTTCCTTATTCAAGCTTTCTATGTTCCAAGTGCATCGATGGAAGAAACCCTGATGCCCAATGACCGGATAATTGCAGCCAAAATTGTCACCCGTATTTCAGGGATACAGCGTGGTGAGATAGTGGTTTTCCGCGATCCTGGGGGATGGTTGCCAACCCCTGAGCCAGCGGCTCCGGGTGCGCGAAGCTACCTGCGCTCTGCCTTGACGTTTATTGGCTTGATACCTAGTGATAGCGGGCAGGACTTAGTGAAGCGGGCAATTGCAATTGCCGGTGATCGAGTTGCTTGTTGTGATGAGCAAGGTCGCATCGTGCTTAACGGGGTGCCACTTGTTGAACCATATGTCAATGGCCCGACCGATCAGGTGCGGTTTGACATTGTGGTTCCGGCGGCCTCTATGTTCATGATGGGTGATAACCGCGGCAACTCGCGTGATTCGCGGTATCACCTAAATGTCAATAACGGCAGTGTTCCGCAAACTGCTGCGGTGGGAAGAACCGTGCTCACGGTTTGGCCATTTGACCGCTTCAGTACGCATGGGATTCCAGAGATCTTCAGCAACCCAGCGATCGCTCAGGGAGCACCGAACTAAGTACCTTTAGTGACTTCAGCTTCAATTTCAGCATGAATTTCGGCGTCAACTCGCCGTCCACTGCGTTCTTCGCTATTGAACCAATCAACCGCAGCGAGCATCATCCAAAATGAGTCAATGACCATAACGAGTGCCCACATCATTGCCCCGGCTAGTTGCTGATCGCCCATGGGGTCGGGCCCGAATGGGCGATCAACCGGGAAGGCCGGGTAGAGAACCACCGATGCAAAATAGATAACAGCCCCCGTAATGGTCTCGGGCAACATCATCAGTGCCATCGAAAGTAAGCGCATTGCGGGAGCTGGCCGCCGAGGTTGCAGATTTGATCCGATAAGCGGAAAGTAGAAGAGAAAAGCAGCGATTAAATAGAGGGGCTGCTCAATGAAATAATCGGCATCGTGGTTGGTTAGCGCCCAGTTGTAAAACGGCGTGAAATGCAGGCCGAGCAGCACCGTGGCAAAAAACAGCCAAGTGAGGATCGGATTTGTCAAAATCCGCACGGCCCGGGATCGCAGTATCGGCAAGATCCAGCGGCGTCGAGTGGCCGGGCTGCTGGCACGAAATGCCAAAGTAACCGGTGCACCGAGCACTAGCAGAGGGGCGGCGGCCATCATGACAATTAAGTGTTGGGTCATATGCACCCAGAAGAAGGTGTGTGACCAAGCCGGCAGCGGGCCCAGATAGGCCAGCGCGAGCAGCCCAAGTCCGAGCAAGAAGCAGGTTGTCATCCAGGCCGGCCAACCCCCGTGCCGCTTGGCTCGAGCTACCGCCCAGAGGTACCAAATGGTGGCACCGGCGAGGTTCATGGCGATGAAAAGGTCTAGGTTCCAGACCCCAACGAATTGCCAGATGGCCTCGTTCACAAAGTTTTCACCGATCAACACTTCACTTTTCTGTAACTTAATGATCAAGATCTGCTATTTTCCCATTCTAAGCGGTGTTTTTAACTCAGAATGTGGGTGTCAGGTTGTCGGGTGGGGCCAAGCGCGGGTTATTAACCGTTCTCACGGTATTTATCGGGGTTCTGGTAGTGGCCGGGTCGGTCCTTTTCCTCGGCAAAAATCAGCAGGAGCCCGCGGTTCTCGCCGCAACAGTCATTGGGACAGCGTCAACCCCGCAGGGTGAGCTACCTCATGCCACGGTAGAACTTTCGATCTACCCGAACCCCTCATCTTCGGTGCCCGGGCCGGTGCCGGTGGGCTCACGGATAAGTGATCCCCGAAGTGCTGACGCGCCCTCGGGCTGGCCATTCTACTGGCCATCAACGACCCTGCAGTTGCCGGCGAACTCGCTCATCACTATGACGGTGCATCAATACGATGGATCAACCACGGTCTGGAATAACTATTTCGCGAAAGTCCACGGCACCGTTGACGGCACCGCGATCTATAACGGCAAAGCGCAAAAAGAAATTGAACCGGACAACGTCGCGCATACCTTTACCATCCACCAGTACGCCGAAGTAACGCAAGATGGATTCTTCGTGAGCGTGCCGATGCTGGCGGTGCCTTCCAATGCCAAGAATGAAGCCAATGGTTACCCGAAACCCCAAGAAATTACCTTTTCATTCATCACTGGTGGTCCAGGGGAGTACGTCTGGAACTGTGAAGATCCATGCGGCAACGGTTATGTCGATTTCGGGGGCGTTATGAGTGAACGCGGCTGGATGAGCGGAACGGTAACGGTGGTCTGATGTCTATTGTTGACGATCGCCCAGCGGCCGGCGCTGACCAACCGGAGGAGCCCACCAATCGTCCGGATGCGACTTACCGGCTGCGTGAATGGCTTTCGCGTCCGTATGTGCGCCCGATCCTGACGATGTTCGTGGTGTTTTGCCTATTGACTATCCCGATTGCTTGGCTTGTGGTGTTCTTCATGAATATGTCCGGTGCGCCGGCATCTGACATCATGAGTGAAATCGAAAAGACGATTTTGGTTTTCACGATTGTCTCTGCGCCGTTGATGGCTATCACTTTGACGATCATCATCTACAGTCTCGTGGGCTGGGGTCGGGTGACCGGTGATCAGCCGCCGATGCAGGAAAGCCCTGCTATCCGCTCAAATGCCATCGGGACCTACCTGTGGATCGGGGCGACCAGCCTGCTTGCTGCGTTCCTGGTTATTTGGGGCTTGGTCGAGTTAGCCACTATTACCGCATCCTCATACGGTTCAGTGGCGGCCAATCAGCAGCCAAATTCCGTCAAGCCCATAGATGTCAACGTGACAGGGCAGCAGTGGATGTGGACTTTTGAGTATCCAGATCAGGGCAAGGTCTCCAGCGATGTGCTCGTTGTTCCGATTAACACCCCTATCTACTTCAATGTAACTTCGCTGGATGTGATTCACAGCTTTTGGGTAGTTGAACTTGGAGTCAAGATCGATGCAAATCCAGGTGCGATCACCAATACCGGCGTCACCCCGAACAAACTCGGCACTTTCAATATCCGGTGCGCCGAACTATGCGGTTTGCACCATGCGTATATGGAAACTCAAATTCAAGTAGTAACCCAAGATCAGTTCGACTCATGGGTTCGTGAAATGGGCGGGAAGAGGACAGCATGACCATGACCGCCGTAATTCATGAGCAGCAAGCCGTACCGCAGCCAAAGCAGCATGGAAAGCCCGGTGGCTTCCTGCACCACACGAATATTGTGACAGGCGTATTACTCGGTGTAATTCTCGCTGTTGCGACCTACATAATCGGTGGGTTACTGGTTCCGTGGGGTAGTCAGAACGCCGACTTCTCACAAATTGGCGAAGATGCGCTGGTCGCAGCTACTTACGCGGCATGGGTTATCGGCTTCATGATTGGCATTGGGGCATTCGCCGGGCCGATCCGCTGGTGGCTGGGGCATGACCTTACCCACGATGATGCGGAGTACATGGCCGGCAAAGGCCAAGGTAAGTGGAAGTACTGGAAGTACACGACCGATCACAAAGTTGTCGGTATTCAGTACCTAGTGATGGCGATGGCCCTTCTTGGATTAGGTGGCCTGTTGGCCATGCTAATTCGGACCGAGCTTGGAGGCACCTGGACCGAAGTTTTCGACCCCAACTTCTACAATTCAATAATAGGGACCCACGGTATTGTGATGGTCATCGCGATGATAATCGTGGCTGCCGGACCCCTTGGTAACTTCATCATGCCGCTGATGATCGGGGCCCGCGATATGGCCTTCCCCCGATTAAATGCGCTTAGTTTCTGGTTACTTTTTGCCGCGGTACCGCCGTTGGTAAGCAATCTGTTGCTCGGCGGGATCAGAGATGGCTGGACGGCCTATCAGCCACTAGGTACGCAGGCGCCGGTTGGCATGGTCGGTTACCAAATTTGCATCATCACATTTGCATTTTCAACTGGCATCGCGGGCGTTAATCTAATTACCACCATTGTCACCATGCGGGCGCGTGGGATGACCTGGAATAGGGTCCCGATCTTCGTGATCGGGATTTTTTCCGCTGCGATCATGGGCTTGGTTTGGTTTCCCATGTACCAATACTCGCAGGTATTGGCTCTGAGCGATTTTGCGTTTCAGTCGTCATTCTTCATACCGCAAAATGGCGGTAGTGTTTGGCTTTACGAAAACCTCTTCTGGCTGCTCGGGCACCCTGAGGTTTACGTCATTGTTATTCCAGCTACCGCTGCGTTATTAGAACTAATGGTGGTGTTCCTACGCAAACCGTTGTTCTCATACAAGATCGCGGTTGCCGGCTTCGCTGGTGTTGTTGGCATCAGTTCACTGGTTTGGGTACACCACATGTACATGACCGGGTGGTCACCGGCCGCTAACTATCCCTTCATGCTTTCAACCGAGTTGATTTCAATCCCCTTTGGCTTTTTAGTGCTAGTGATACTCGGTACCATCTGGCGCGGGAAAGTCTGGACACGCCTGCCAATGATGTGCGTGTACGCCGTGATCTGGAACAAAATCGTTGGTGGTATCACGGGCGTGTATCTTTCTGATGTGCCCGTGGATACGTATATGCACGGCAGCATGTTCGTGGTTGCTCACTTCCATTTCATGCTGATGGGCGCCGGCCTATTTGGCGCCATGGGTGCAATCGCCTATTGGTTCCCGAAAATGACCGGGCGGATGCTCAACGAACGCATCGGTTCCATTGGTTTTTGGCTTTCGTTCTTTGCCTTCCAGTTGACATTCGGCTCGATGTTTGTAGCTGGTCTCCAGGGGCAGCCGCGCCGTGTTCTGCAATTCGATGATGCATTTAATGTTTCCAACTGGCTATCTACCGTCGGTGCCTACTTGATTGGCGTAGGCATGTTGATCTTCCTGTATGCCATTATCACTTCCTGGCGTAGTGGTCAGGTCGCGCCTTCAAACCCATGGGGTGCGAAGACCCTCGAATGGCAAACCGCGACCCCGGTACCGCTGGAGAACTTCCCGGTGTTGCCGGTCGTAACCAGCGATCCTTATGACTACGGGGTTCCTGATCCATACCTCGCGATAGAGAGAAAGCTAAGTGACGAAAATCAAGATGTAACGGCGGGTGCCCGATGAGCGAGCTAACAGCTAAATCCGAAGTAGCGATACCGCGTTCGGCAACGACCGGTGAACTGGTCACCACTACCGCGCGCCGCAACCGGCTCGGTATCTGGCTGTGCATTGTCTCTGATGCCACCGGCACCGTCGCTCTGCTGGTGGCCTATGTTTATTTGTGGTCGCTAAACGTCAACAATGCTTGGGCCCCGCCCAAGGACGCCTGGGCTGATCCGATCCCGTTCTGGCTGATTACCGCAGGCGTTGTCGTGGCTGCCCTTTCGATGTGGTGGGCGGTTGCCGGTATCGCAGCCGGGCGTACTAGTCAGTTCATTGCCGGGTCGGTGATCGCTTCGCTGGTCGCATTGGTGACCCTAATCGGTCAGATCGTGCAGCTTTCGACATTCCCGTTTGATATCACCGATGGGGCCTATGCTTCGGCAACCTTTTGGCTCTGCATAGCAACTGCACTGCACCTCTCGGTGGTCGGGTTCTTGACCTCGGCAATGATCAGTCGGCTTCGCGCGGGGCGCATCACCCGTGAAGATCATTCACATGCGCGGTTAGTAGCTATGTGGATGACATGGATCTGTGTGGCTGTTTTCTTGGGGGCTTTCTTCGCAACCACGCTAAATGCCAGCCCAAACAGCAATAGCCCCATCTTTGGTACCTTTCAGGAGTGAATCGGGGCCAGGAGTGAGCCGGGGCCAGGAGTGAACGGTGGTTTCCGCATTGGGGCCAAGCTTTGGTGGGGGTTCCCGGTTCTGTTCGTATTACTGTGGGTTGCGGGTGCGTTCGCGATTGAAGTTTTCCCGGGTTTAGCTTCAACTCCGTTGGGTACTGTTTGGCTGTTGCCATTCATTCGATTCACTCGTGATATTGCCGCAGCTATCACCGTTGGCGCAGTAGTCGTAGGCGCCTTGCTGGGAGGTGTCTATTACCGCCGAGTCCTTCGTTGGGCTTCTGCATGGGCTTTTATTTGGCTGGTCAGCCTTACCGTCCTAATGGCATTAACAATCTCGAACATTTTTGCGGCTTCGCCAATGGCGGCCATGCAACCGAATATCTGGGTGAGCTTTTTAGTTGATGTGTCGATTGGGCGAGTGTTCCTGTATCAGTTCGTTGCGGTAGCACTTGTTGCGGGGTTTTCCCTTTTTATCAAGTCGCGAATTAGTGGTTGGGTAATTGCGGCAATAGCCATAAGTGCATGTGCGGCGCCGGCGCTCTTGGGCCATGGGGGAGTGCATGACTCTCACTTATCCGAGACGATCAGTTTGGGCATTCATATCGCCGCAATTTCGCTCTGGGTAGGAGGTCTAGCGGTACTGGTTTATTTCCTGGGGTTAGAGCCGGAACGCGGTTCGCTTCTGATACCAAGATTTAGCCTGCTGGCGCTTTGGTGCGTGATTTTCGTCGCCGAGAGCGGGCTGTTGAATTCGGCACTACATCTAGGGGATGTGAGTCAATTCGTTGGAACTTTCTACGGGGTCTTGGTCCTAACCAAGGTAGTCTTACTGGGTGTTTTAGTGAGAATCGGTTGGCTACAGCGACGCAAAGTGGTGGCACGAATCGCTGCCGAAAAGCCACCACGGTCCCTCTTGGCTCGTTATGCGGCTTGGGAGCTGGTGGTTATGGGGTCGGCAATTGCTGTGTCCGTGGTGATGTCACGCATTGGTATCTCGCCGGCTCGAACAGCTACCGGAGAATTCTTGCCACCGGCCGTGGTGATTTTGGCTTTAGCGGTGCCACTGGTTTTGGTCTGGGCCTTCCCACGGGGTCATCTCCTTGAGCAAAGTTGGTTGGGTTGGCTAATGAAATTCCCGCAACTTTCGGCCGTGC
Organism: Candidatus Nanopelagicales bacterium; assembly: GCA_044336815.1. GTDB lineage: Bacteria > Actinomycetota > Actinomycetes > S36-B12 > S36-B12. The sequence continues at coordinate 8,567 of JBIIOU010000041.1, forward strand.
TTTTACTCGTGGTGGTGGCTGAAGTGGCAGGCGTCGGGGTACTAAGCACCCTTTTGGGCCCCGAACTTGGAGTAATTCTTGGAACTTTGTTGCTTGTCGCCGCCGGTTATCTCTGGGCCGCATCGGTTGTCGGCACTAGCACCGTAGTTGGGATTGTCATTCCCATGGTGGGCTGGCCACCGGTGATATTGCTCATTAGTTTGCTCGCCACCGATCCGGTCGGCTGGAAGACAAATCTCCTGAGCATCGTGGTGGCAGAAGCCCTGCTCATCTGGGTGTGGTTTCGCAGGCCAACCCGGGTTGATTCACTAGACACTTCCGGTGCAACCGTGGCAGGGTGAGCAGGTGAGCGATTTGGGCGAGTCGGTAGATAAAAAAGCGCCATCGCGCCGCCGTAATTTTTGGCAGCTTGATATCCCGATGGTTATTGCGGTCATCTTATGTACGGTATTCACCGTTATTGAAGTGCGGCGGATCGGCGAAGGAGTTTGGCGGGCTTGGGCGTACGCATTTGAGTGGCCGATGATCGGGCTTTTCTGTATCTGGATTTGGTATCGGTATCGCAAAGAAGGCAGTATCACAAAGGGGCTTGCGGCGCGCTGGCAAGCTCGAGTGGCCCGGCTAAGTGCTGCAGCTGAAGAAGAGTCGTCCGCTTCGGAAACTGCTCCAAGGCTGGCGGATCCAGGTCTAGATTCTTGGCGGTCCTATGTCGCTGACTTGCAGCGGCGTGAGCCGCCGGGAAGATCACCCGATGAATCGGCGACTAAATAATTGGAAGACAGATGATATTTAATTTGCCCGCGGGGCAAACATCTCGTCTCGCTGGATGGCAACGACGCTTCGGGCACACCCGAGTCTTGGGCGCCTATTTGCTTGTGACGGCATTTATCTCATTTGGCACGTTAGCGGTTTTTGCGGCACTGATTCAGCAGCCCTTAGTCTTCCCCTCATTAGGGGCTACCGCCTTTGTGTTCTATTTTTCGTCACAAAGCGTGCAAGCGGCTCCCCGTAATGTTTTCTGCGGACAATTAATTGGGGTTTTAGCGGGGGTCTTTGCACTTTTAGTTTTTGGCCTACTTGATGCGGGCCCGGATTTGGTAGGGGTTAGTTGGCCCAGGGCAGGTGCCTTGACTTTGGCACTTTGCCTGACACTCGCGGTGATGGTTTGGCTGCACGTACCACATGCTCCAGCGGGCGCTACCACTTTGATCGTGGCCGCTGGCTTAATAACAGCGCCAAGCCAACTGGCGATGGTGCTTCTCGCGGTCCTAGTCATGATCGCGGAGGCGATATTGATAAATCGGGCCCTCGGGGTGCCTTTCCCGCTCTGGGCCCCGCGCGCGGACGCCTCAGCCTGACATCTGGCTTCGATAACAAGCACTGCACCCAAATTGGTGGAGGAATCTGCCCCAAATATGGGAGTGTGAGGTTGACGGTGGAGGAAAATGGAGTAGAGTGGTGCCACTTGGGGTTACGAAGGTGACTAATGGGGCCCATGGGGCCTATGGGACGGGAGGTGGAGCAGATGTTTTTAGGAACCCATGCCCCGCTGCTCGACGACAAGGGCCGTTTGGTCCTCCCGGCCAAATTCCGTGAGGGCTTAGCCGCGGGACTGGTACTCACCAAAGGGCAAGAGCGTTCAATCGTGGTCTGGCCCGCTGTCGAGTTCGCGTCATATGCCGAGCGGCTAAATGAGGCCTCCCGCTCCGATGCCCAGGTGAGGGCCTATCTCCGGGTGCTGTTCTCGGGCGCGTTCGACGAAATCCCTGATCGTCAGGGGCGCATTACGGTGCCACCGGCCCTACGTGAATACGCGGGGCTGCACCGCGAAGTCGTGGTCGTTGGTAACGGCAGCACGGTCGAGATGTGGGATGCGGCCGCCTGGAACTCATATTTAGCCGCCCAAGAGGACGCTTTCTCCGGTATCAGCGAAGAGGTGGTGCCTGGGATCTTGTGACGCCGCGCGGTGAGGTCTCCTCCCGCTCCCGCAGTTCCTGACGCACTTCCCCCGCGCCAGGGGCCCGCTTTTACCAGCGGGCGGGGACCTGGCCACGCGGCCACTGGAAGTACCGCACTTAGCTAAATCGGATAAAGCAAATCGGCCAAAGAAAACTGGAGGAAAGATGACCGCGCTTGCACGGGAGCTCACGGATCTGACTGTGGCGATGCCGCAGCAGCGCCCGAGTGCGCCTGACTTGCGCGTAGTGCCAGCTAGTCGACGTGCTCGCCATGCGCTCCGCCTGTTCGCGGTGTTGGTTCTCGCGGCGGGCCTGACATCGGCGGTAATGGCCGGTTCCTCGGTTTTAGTTAGTGGCTGGGGCCCAATCTGATGACTTCTTCAGTGGGCCACCTGCCGGTGATGCCAGCTCGGGTCATCGCGCTCTTGGCGCCGGCCCTTGCGGCCCCTGGTGCGGTACTCGTGGATGCGACTTTGGGGCTGGGCGGACATGCCGAATATGCCCTTCAACAATTTCCCGAACTGCACCTTGTCGGCCTTGATCGAGATCACGATGCCATCGAATTATCACGTGAACGACTAGCGAATTTCGGGGAGCGCATCACCCTTGTGCATGCGGTCTACGACGAACTTCCGCAGGTTTTAACTTCCCTGGGTTTGCCAACTGTACAGGGGATCTTGTTTGATCTTGGAGTTTCCTCGATGCAACTAGATGTCGCTGAGCGGGGCTTCTCCTATGCAAACAACTCGCCGCTAGATATGCGGATGGATGCCTCCACGGGGATGACTGCGGCAGATGTACTAAACACCTATGACGAAAAGCAACTTGCGCGCGTGCTGCGTATTTATGGAGAAGAGAAGTTCGCTGGGCGAATTGCCTCCAAGATCGTGGCCGAGCGTGCGGTTGCTCCCTTTAGTAACTCCACGCGCTTGGTTGAACTTATTCGCGATGCTATCCCGGCACCGGCTCGGCGCACGGGAGGTAATCCGGCTAAGCGCACCTTCCAGGCTTTGCGAATTGAAGTAAACGGCGAGCTGGATGCACTCCGAGCCGCGCTGCCTGCGGCCCTTGATGCACTTTGTTTTGGGGGGCGCATTGTGGTGATGTCATATCAATCACTCGAAGATCGCATGGTGAAGCAGGCTTTCGCTAAGGGCGCACATCCTGAGGTGCCGCGTGGGCTGCCTGTTATTCCCGACAACTTACTTCCGTGGCTGCATTTACTGACGCGCGGTGCCGAGATTGCAGACGAAAGTGAACTGGCCAGGAATCCGCGATCGGCATCAGTTCGCATTCGTGCAGCAGAGCGGGTGGCGGCATGAGTTCAACTGCCCGTAAGCACGAGGTGGCCCCTGAGATCTTGGGTGATTTTGACCCCGCGAACATTGACTCCGCTACCACTGACGCCACGGAGTATGCGACCCGCGGCGCACACGCGCGAGGGCATGCTCGGCCGAACTTGCGTTTGGTTTCTCCACTACGGGCGGAGCGCGCCAGCCGCGGAGTCTTCATCCTCTTTGTCACGGGGTTGCTCGGTGTCGGTCTGGTTGCGATGTTGGTCATTAACACGTCTTTGGCCCAGGGTGCATTTACCCTCAGTGAGTTGCGGCAGGAGCAGGCGGCACTTTCAGAGCAGGAAGCAGCGCTCACCCAGGTGGTGGAGGCGGCATCGACACCTGGAGCCCTCGAAAGTCAGGCTCGGGCATTTGGGATGGTACCGAGTCAAAATCCGGTCTTCCTGCGCTTACCCGACGGCGCAATCCTCGGCAATCCAAAGCCGGCCCCGGGCCGCCCGATTACCAACCCGTTAACGGCTAACTCGATGGTTGAGACTCCCGCGAACGCCACGGCGCTGGAGGCGGTAAGCGGGGGTGCGGTAGGTACCGACCTACCGATAGCGCCGGGGGTGAACTATGACCCGGCCGCGGCCGATGCAGCAAAATCCGCCAAGACGGCTGATGGTGGTGGCAAGGGTGCTGGCAAGGGTGCCGCTAAAGGCAATCAAAACGAGAACTCGATGTGGACCGAAATACCGATTCAGATCGGCAATACCAGCACCGATGCCGGCCTTGTCGCCAAGCCGGTGAACTGAGTAACGGCTCCGGAATGGCCAGTACCCCAACTCGTCAGCGCTCTAGTTCAGGGGCAAGAGTTGAACCGCCGCGTGATCGTCGCCCGCTAGCCAATTTGCGACTGGGCAGCCCATATAAGCGTGGTGGAATTCTCACTTTGGTGACCATCATCGTACTCACGATTTTCGCGGCTCGGCTAATTGATTTACAGGCTGTGCGTGGTGAATCCCTTGCGTCAGCAGCTCTTGATCAAAGACTACGAACTGTGCCAATCATGGCCGGACGCGGTGCCATCATTGACGCGAATGGGCAGCCGCTCGCAGTAACTGTCGAAGCCCGCAATTTGACCGTAGACCAAACTTTGGTGAGTGACCCCACCGCGGTGGCTATTGCGCTGTCACCAATTCTCGGCACAGATATTGGTGAACTAATTACCCGTTTGACCGGTGATCGCCGGTTTGTGTATGTCGCTAAAGAGTTGACTCCGGATACCTGGCGGCGGATCGAAGCGCTGAGATTACCCGGCGTCTTCAGTGAAGAGACAGCGAGACGGATTTACCCGGGTGAAGACCTTGGCGCGAATGTCGTTGGATTCGTAGGCGCGGACGGCACTGGTGCGGGCGGTATTGAATACGCATATGAAGCCGTACTCGCGGGCACAGCTGGGAGTGTAACTTTTGAGCGGGGCCCGGGTGGTGGGGCAATTCCGACCGCGCAACAAAACCAGGTTGATGCAACTGCGGGTGCCAGCGTGCAATTGACAATCAACCGCGACATCCAGCACGTTGCTCAAGCCGCAATTGCAGCGCAGGTGGCATCCTCCCGGGCAGATAGTGGCACCGTTGTGGTCATGGATCCCAAGACTGGTGAAATCCTCGCTTTAGCGGAGGCACCGACGTTTAATGCGAATAAAGCTGGCTCCGCACCTGCCGATGATCGTGGTAGTCGGGCACTGAGTGACGTCTATGAGCCGGGGTCTACGAGTAAGTTAATGACATTGGCGGCGGTTGTCGACCAAGGAATGGCAACCCCGTATTCAACCTTTACGGTCCCAAGTGGTCTCAAGCGCGGAGACAAGGTTTTCCGCGACAGCAGCCCACATGGAACATTAAAGCTCACTCTCGCTGGAGTGATGGCGAAGTCAAGCAACATCGGGACAATCTTGGCTGCCGAGCGGATAGGTGGAAGAACCCTTTACGACTACCTAAAGAAATTTGGTATCGGTGAAGTTACCGGGCTTAATTTCCCCGGCGAAAGCACCGGCCGAGTGCCTAAATACAAGGATTGGAGCGCTACCTCATTTCCGACGATCGCATTTGGGCAAGGGCTGAGTGTTAATGCGGTACAGGCCGCTAGCGTCTTTG
>JBIIOU010000042.1:0-13952 GCA_044336815.1 Candidatus Nanopelagicales bacterium
ACCATCTTTGGGCCCGGTCTTTGGCATGAAGGGTGGCGCCGCCGGCGGTGGGTACGCACAGATCGTGCCGATGGAAGACATTAATTTGCATTTCACCGGAGACTTCAATGCCATCGCGTTAGCGCACAACCTGCTTTCCGCCCTCATCGATAACCACATCCACCACGGCAATGCCCTCGACATCGATACGCGGCGGGTGGCCTGGAAACGGGTCATCGACATGAACGATCGGGCACTTCGTGATATCACCATCGCACTCGGTGGGCCACCGAATGGGTTCCCGCGCTCCGACGGATTCGACATCGTCGTTGCCTCAGAAATCATGGCGATATTCTGCCTATCGACCTCACTTGAAGATTTACGCCGGCGCATCGGCAATATCGTCATCGGCTACAACCGTGCGAAGGAACCAATACTGGCTTCGCAATTGAATGCACCCGGGGCGATGACGGTGCTCCTTAAGGACGCATTCCAGCCCAATCTCGTGCAGACCCTGGAGAACACCCCGGCATTTGTGCACGGTGGCCCTTTCGCCAACATCGCCCACGGGTGCAACAGTGTCGTGGCCACAGCCTCGGCGATGAAGTTGGCCGACTACGTAGTGACCGAAGCCGGGTTTGGCGCTGATCTTGGAGCCGAAAAATTCGTTGACATTAAGTGCCGCAAGTCTGGCCTACGACCGTCGGCCGCCGTCATCGTCGCCACCGTCAGGGCAATTAAGTACCACGGTGGTGCTGACATGAAGACCATTACTGAGGAAAATCTTGCGGCACTGCAAGCCGGGCTCGTGAATCTGCAGCGTCATATCAACAACGTGCAAGAGGTTTATGGCATCCCATGTGTTGTCTCGATCAACCAGTTTGACGCTGACACCGAGGCCGAGATTGCCGTACTTCGCGCGGGCGTGTCAGAAATGGGCGCAGCCGTTGTTCTTGCATCACATTGGGCCAATGGCGGCAAGGGCGCTGCCGAACTCGCGCAGGTAGTCGTCGACTTGTGCGATCAACCGCCAAGGTTGAATTTCGTCTATGAGGACTCCGCAACCCTTTGGGAGAAGGTAACCGCTATTGCCACGCGCATTTACGGCGCCACCGAAGTCACCGCCGATGCGAAAGTTAGGGCTCAAATTGCCGCCCTGCAGACCGCCGGCTACGGCCACTTCCCGGTTTGTGTGGCCAAGACCCAATACTCATTCTCGACCGACCCGAGCCTTCGCGGGGCACCATCGGACCATCAACTAAATATTCGCGAGGTGCGCCTATCTGCTGGCGCGGAGTTCATCGTGATGGTATGCGGCGATGTCATGACGATGCCTGGGTTGCCCAAAGTGCCATCTAGTGAGCGAATTGACCTTGTCGACGGCAAAATCGTGGGCCTGTTCTAAATCCTCCCGGGCAGCCACCGTGCACAAAGTTGTCTAGAGTCTGAGTATGACCTCGTTACCCGCCCGCGCTCAGGTAGTCATCATCGGCGGCGGCATTGTGGGCGCGAGCGTTGCGTACCACCTAACTGAACTTGGTTTTACTGACCTGGCGCTAATTGAGCAAGGGCAATTGTCATGTGGCACCACGTGGCACGCCGCTGGTCTCGTCGGGCAATTACGTGCCACCGAAGGCGGAACGCGGCTGGTCCAATACTCCGCTGACCTATACCAACGGCTTGAAGCTGAAACGGGTTTGGCTACCGGCTATAAACAATGTGGTGGCGTAACCGTGGCCCGAACTAAAGATCGAATGACGCAATTGCTGCGCACAGTTGCAGCCGCTGATGCTTTCAATCTCGAGTGCGAAATACTCACTTCGGCAGCCGCAAAGGACCTGTACCCGATCCTCGAAACGTCGGATCTAGTTGGCGCTATTTGGTTACCACTTGATGGCACCGCCAATCCCACCGACGTCACACAGTCGCTCGCTAAAGGTGCCCGAATGCGTGGAGCACAAATCTTCGAACGTGTGCGCGTACTTGGTGTCAGCACGCGCGATGGTGTCGTGACCGGCGTGCAAACCGATCACGGTGATATAGAGGCGCAGATAGTTGTTAACTGCGCAGGCCAATGGGCGAAAGCGATCGGGGCGATGTGCGGGGTTAACGTGCCCCTGCATTCGTCCGAGCATTTCTATGTCGTAACCGAGCAAATCGAAGGCGTGCATCGGATGCTGCCCATTCTTCGCGACCCAGATGGCTATACCTACATGAAGGAGGAGGTCGGCGGCTTAGTCGTCGGCGGCTTCGAACCGGTGGCTAAGCCTTGGGTTTCCCCCGACCAAATCCCGTACCCATTTGAATTCCAATTACTCGACGAGGACTGGGATCACTTCTCAATCCTGATGGAGAGCGCACTGCACCGGGTGCCAGCCCTGCAGGAAACCGGGATCAAGAAGTTCTATAACGGGCCAGAAAGTTTCACCCCCGATAACCAATTCATCCTCGGTGAGGCACCCGAAGTAAAGAACTTCTTCGTCGCCGCCGGCTTCAATTCTGTTGGCATTGCCTCAGCCGGTGGCGCCGGGCGGGCGCTCGCACAATGGATAGTTGGCGGCGAGCCTGCCTCGGATCTAGTCGGTGTCGACATCAGGCGTTTCGCGCCATTCAACGGCAACAATCAATGGCTCAAAGCTCGAGTCGGCGAAGTACTGGGCTTGCACTACGCGGTGCCGTGGCCTAACCGCGAGTTCCAATCCGCACGACCATTTCGTCGTTCCCCGGTACATCATTTGGTCGAGGCCGCCGGTGCAGCCTTCGGTTCGAAAATGGGCTGGGAGCGACCGAACTTCTTCGCACCGGCCGGATGCCCGCCCGTCATTGAATACTCCTGGGGTAAACAGAACTGGCTTCCTTGGGTTGATGAAGAACAGCGTGCCGCCCGCCAGCACGTGGCTCTCTTCGACGAAACGTCATTCGGAAAATTGGTTATCAAAGGCCCGGATGCCTGCGCACTTTTGCAGTGGCTCTGTACCGCGGACGTTGACGTTGAACTAGGCCGGGTCGTTTACACCGGCGTTCTAAATGCACGTGGCACCTACGAAGCCGACGTCACGATCACTCGCATCAAGCATGACGAATACCTCTGGGTCACGGGCTCCGGCTCGGTCAATCGAGACCGAGATTGGATTTCACGACATATCGCTGCTGACCAAAACGTCACCGTCGCCGATATGAGTTCCGCGTTTGCCGTGCTCGGTGTGATGGGCCCAAACTCACGGACATTGCTTCAGTCGCTCACAAGTGTCGACCTTGGTAACGAGGCCTTCCCTTTTGCAACCAGTCAGGAAATTGACCTCGGCTACTTCACGGTGCGCGCAACGCGAATCACTTACGTCGGTGAGCTGGGGTGGGAGTTATATGTGCCCAGCGAATTTGCCGTAGGGGTATTCGAGTTGCTATCAACCCGAGGTGAAGAATTCGGGATTAGCAATGCCGGGTATTACGCGATTAATTCATTGCGCCTGGAAAAGGGATACCGCGCTTTCGGTGTCGAGCTCACCCCTGACTACACACCGGTTGAAGCGGGGTTGCTGTTTGCGACCAAACTCAAAACGGATATCCCGTTCCTTGGGCGCGACATGGTGGAGCGGGTTAGAGCCGCTGGCCCAAAACGGCTCCTGGTTTCATTCGTCCTTGATGATCCGTCGGTCATGATGTGGGGCGGGGAGTTACTGCTGCGCAATGGCGCCGCTGGCGGCAATGGTCAGGTGACCTCCGCGGCTTGGGGTACCACCCTTGGCCGCTGCGTCGGCTTGGCATATGTGTGGGATCGAAGTGGTGGAGTGGTCACACCTGATTTCATCAATGAGGCAACCTGGCAAGTAAATGTTGGCGAATGAGGCAACCTGGCAAGTAAATGTTGGCGGCACCTTGGTTGCCGCCACCCTTTCGCTGCGCTCACCATATGACCCGGGGTCGGAGCGCATCCGCGCTTAAACCTGCTCGTTCCGTCAAAATTCGCCCTAAATTTGACGGTTCCAACAGGTATAGGGATTGCTCCGGTGGTTACGGGTTGCAGGGGCCGGTGCTTACTTCGTCGGTTCGCTTAACCGCGACTTTGATTACGGTGGCCAGTTGCGGCGCTGTAATCGCATATCCGGTCTTCGAGTCACCGACCCCGGCACCAAATACCATGCCTACGACTTCACCATTTGGGCGCAGCAACGGTCCCCCTGAATTGCCCGGCCGCAACTGGCCGCGAAAGGCGTAGAGCTCGCGCTCTACGCCCGCCTGGCCGTAAATGTCATCGCCCCTTGCGGTGATCACCGCACGAATGCGAGCCGGTGTTGCCGTGAACTCACCACCCCCGGGAAAGCCCAGTGCAACCACCGGGTCACCCGATGCGGCGAGATTGTCGGTTAACGGAAGTGGCGTGGCACGAAGTTTAGGTACGAGCAAAACCGCAACATCAAGCTTCGGGTCGAACGCGACAACTTTTGCCGCAAGGTACTCCCCCTGCCCGGAAACCTGCACTCGCGGCTCGCTCACCCCAGCAACCACGTGAGCATTAGTCAGCACATAACCTGGAGCAACCACGAAACCTGAACCGCTGATCTCACTCAAGCATGCTTCGGCATTCCCGCTGACTTGAACGACCGACGCGCGGGCGGATTGCACGCCCCCGGCCTTCGCAGATTGCGCATCAGGGGTTTCTACATCAGGGCCGGTGAACTCTGCTAGCCCAGAAAATACTCTCGGCACCGCGGTCGCGCTTACGGCATCGCGCAGATTAGTGAAGGTGTTGCGCGCGATATCTGGCACCAGTTTGTCGAGCCCGATCAGCACCGGTGACTGGCGAACACTCGTGGTCACCGTTGACTCCGGTAGATAGGCCACGGCACTTACGACAATCCAGCCGACAATCGCCACGGCAAGTACATTGAGAGCCGAACCCGCCAAGCTGTCGATCAACCGCGCCGGGCGCCAGGTAAGGCCGCCGCGCAGTCTTCGGCCAACAAATGAGGCAATCAGCTGACCGAAAATTGCGCAGAGCACGATAGCGATGGCCAACACCGCTACGCGAATAAATCCAGAGTCTGTGAAATCAACAATTACGTCGGGCAACAGGAACGCAGCAAGGAGGCCTCCGCCGATGAAACCGACAAATGAAAGTAGGCCCGCGACGAAGCCTCGGCGCCAACCAGCCAAGGCAAAAACAATGAGAAGGCCTATGAAAACCCAGTCGACGATGCTCACGTGGGACCAATTTCAACTATGCGCTCTGAGTCCCATGGCTGCGACCAACCCACGCGATCGAATAGATTCGAGAGCACCCCGGCGGTGAAACCCCACACCACAATGTTTCGTACCTGAAAGCCCGGCCCGATATAGCCGGATGGATGCCGCACTTGGCAACGGTTCGCTGGATCTGTTAACTCAGAAACCGGAATACGGTAAACGCCAGCGACTTCGGCCAGATCTTGCGCATGTACCGGCGAGGGCTCGCGCCACCAACCCATTACAGGTGTCACGACAAAATCGTAAACAGGCAGCCAGAGGTCAGGTAATTGCCCAAAGATAACAACGCCGGCAGGATCCAGACCCGTTTCCTCCTGCGCTTCACGTAAGGCTGCGGCAGCTGCGTTCGTGTCGGAGTCATCAAGTGCTCCACCGGGGAAAGCTGGCTCACCCGCGTGGGCGCGCATTGTGCTTGCGCGTTGGATCAGCAAGACATCCGGGCCTAATTCACTCTCACCGAGAAGTATCAAGACCGCGGAGTGCCGGCCTTGGTCATCGGGCGGCACGAATCTCGTAATACTTTCAGCCGTGATATCGCGCATTACTTCGACCACCGGCTGCAACCAGAGTGGCAACGTAGCGGCCACGGGCTCATCCACGATGCCAACGCGCGACCAAGTTGTCATGCGGGGCCCTGATCTTTAACCAATTTTGCCGCGACTTCTGGGTCGGTGGGGCCATCACCAAATGACGGGCACCACCGCGCAATACTGCATGCACCACATGCCGGCTTCTTAGCGTGGCAACGGCGGCGCCCGTGCCAGATCACCAACTGCGACATACGAGTCCAATCCTTGCGGGCGAATAGCGCCATGAGATCGGCTTCGACTTTATTCGGATCGCTGTGGGCACTCCAGCCAAAACGACGAGCTAGGCGTCCGACATGGGTGTCGACGGTTATGCCCGGCACTCCAAATGCTTCGCCTAACACCACATTTGCGGTTTTGCGCCCGACTCCCGGCAGCGTGACAAGTTCATCAAGTGAGGCTGGCACCTCACCGCCGTAACGATCACAAAGTGCTTGACCAATACCCTGAAGCGTTAATGCTTTTTGGCGGAAGAATCCGGTCGAGGCGATTAGCGCTTCTAAGTCCGCGCGATCTGCAGCGGCATAACTCGCTGCGCTCGGGTATTTAGCGAACAAGTGTGGAGTAACTTTGTTAACCCGGCGGTCAGTGCACTGGGCGCTCAACACGGTAGCGGCAAGTAACTCAAGTGGCGTCGTGAAATCTAATTCACATTGCACATCCGGGTATTGCTTGGCCAGCGCAGCCAACATCAAGCGCGCACGCTTCTTGGTGGCCACCTGATCTTCCATCCCCCCAGCGTATGGCGACAGGGATCGAGTTATTCGACAGGCGCACCTGCGGTTGCGGCGACTCATCCCCATACGGCACAATCAAGGCCCTAAGCCAGTCACACAGGCCGGCAACACAGATTCGCAGGGGTGACCATGGAAGACGTGTTTTTGCAGGCGCCAATGTTCACCGCCCTGGAGCCCGAAGCTGCCGCTGCCTTGCGCGCCTCACTTACTGAACAAAGTCTCAGCAAAGGTGCCATCTTGTTTGCCGAGGGTGAGCCCGGTGATCGTCTTTATGTAATCCTCGAAGGCAAAATCACGTTGGGGCACACCTCTGTTGACGGCCGCGAATCACTGCTCGCGGTGCTCGGCCCCGGTGAGATGTTCGGTGAACTTAGCTTGTTCGATCCCGGGCCGCGTGCATCAACCGCGACGGCACTGACAGATGCAGTCATAGCTGGCCTGGGCAACGAGCAGCTACGCCCGTGGTTGACCGGCCGCCCTGAGCTTGCAAGTGCATTACTTCAAGGCTTAGCGCGCCGCTTGCGGCGCACTAATGAGGCAATGGCTGACTTAGTTTTCTCTGACGTACCCGGGCGCGTTGCTAAGGCTCTGATGGACCTAGGTGAGAAATTCGGTGAGATAACCCCCGAAGGCCTTTTGGTAACCCACGACATGACCCAAGAAGAAATCGCGCAACTAGTCGGGGCCTCTCGCGAAACTGTCAACAAGGCGCTTGCCGATTTCACCCAACGTGGCTGGATCCGACTTGAGTCACGCCAGGTGATGGTGCTCGATGTCGAGCGCCTTGGTCGCCGCGCTCGCTAAGTTAAGAGCTCGGATATCTCACCAGCATCACGTAGGTGCTGTAACTGAGCGCGCACCGATAATTCAGCTGCCGGCCACAATTCACGCGGGGTGTTGAGATACACGATCTCAACCACTTCTGCAGGCGAGCTAGCGCCCGCTGCCACCGCGGCACGCACATCATCAAGCCGGGCAATCCGGTGGTCGAGATATGCCGTGAGGATCTTTGTTGGCGAATCAAGAATCGGCCCATGCCCCGGCAGAATGTTCTCAATGCCTTGGCTCTCGGCAAGATCACGTAGGTGGGCCAAGCTCACCAGGTACTCACTTAGGCGCCCATCGGGCCAGGCCACCACGGTGGTGCCGCGGCCCAGAACCGTATCGCCGGTCAGTAGCGAGCCTTCTTCGGGTAGCAGGAGGCAGACACTGTCTGAAGTGTGGCCGGGGGTTGCAATTACGCGCACCACGAGATCGCCAGCGGTCACAACATCATCAGCCTCTAAGCCTTCGCCGCCGTGGCGATGCGATGGATCCACGGCGCGCACTGACGCACCGGTTAATTCACCAAGGCGCCTGGCCCCTGCCGAATGATCAATGTGACCGTGGGTTAAGAGAATTGAAGTGATGCGCGCATCGCGTGCGGCCACCTTTGCGACAACTTCAAGCAGGTGGTCTTCGTCAGCTGGGCCAGGGTCGACAATGATCGCCTCGGTCGCACCCGGTGCTTGCAGTAACCATGTGTTAGTACCGTCCAGAGTCCAGGGCGACGCATTGGGAGCCAACTCGCAAGTGGCGGAAATTGTTTTTACCCCACTGGCCCACTCAGCGTTTGATCCGATGAAAGGCAGTATTCGACCAGTCACCGATGCATCCCCGTAAGTTCGGACAATATCGGCGCTGGCTGGTTGTCCATCAGGATTTCACCGGTGTCGGCATCAACGATGGCCCAAACCTCGGTGCCATCGGCGGCAACGCTTGGTCGCGGTAACTTCGGTCTGATTTCGCGGTTGCGCGCGGCCTCAAAGAGGTCATTCCCGCTGTCGTGCTCAGCCAGCCACTGCAGGACCATCACAGTTGGAAGCAGCAGCGGCAGACGCCCGATCGCGCTTTCGGTTAACGCAACTGCAGGCGATAGCCACGTGACTAAGTCGGTCTCGGTACTCAAAGAAGTCGCTGTTTGTGCTTCGGGCATCCGGGCTAGAAAGAACCGGGCGCTATAGCGGCTCGGCACAAACTCGGGAGTCACCCAATGATCAGCGAGCACGAGGTCACCGGGATCGCTCGGCAGCGTGACCCCGGTCTCTTCCAAGACTTCACGTACTGCGCAATTGATATAGCCGGTAATGAGCTCGTCGCCGGTAAAGTCAGCATCGTCAACCCGACCACCCGGGAAGACATACATGCCCGGTGCAAACCGCATGGTTTTTGATCTCCGCATTAAAAAGGTTTCGAACCCACCCTCAACTTCACGAAGTAATATGACGGTGGCCGCTGGCCAAGCCTCTGCTATCTCCATAATTTAGAGGGAGATCTCAACGACCAGTTCAACCTCGACCGGTGAATCCATCGGCAGCACGGCGACGCCTACCGAGGATCGCGCATGCACACCCGCATCACCAAAAGCTTCACCAAGTAACGCACTCGCGCCGTTCATGACGAACGGTTGGCCGGTGAAATCCGGGGCACTGGCGACGAAACCGACAACTTTGACAACGCGAACAACACGGTCAAGATCATCGATCACAGATTTCACGGCAGCGATCGCATTTAGTGCGCATTGCCGCGCCAACTCTGCCGCATCCTCTTGACTAACTTCGGCACCGACTTTGCCGGTTCTAGGAAGTTTACCGTCAACGAACGGCAGTTGACCCGAGGTGAAAACGTAATTACCGGTAACCACGGCTGGCACATATGCGGCTACCGGCGCCGCAACCTCGGGCACTGCCAAGCCAAGGGCCGCTAAACGTTGCTCAACACTTGATAGTGCGACCATCATTTACTCCTTTGCTATTAAGCGAGCGGACGTTTGAGGTAGGCGACCATATTCTCCGGATTAGGCCCGGGCACCACCTGCACGAGCTCCCATCCATCTTGACCCCAAGTATCGAGTATCTGCTTTGTCACATGAACTAGCAACGGTACGGTCACGTACTCCCATTTGGTCATACCGCAGAGTAGTACTCGTCCTGGAAGTGGGCGAGGCCGCTGGCTGCACTTAGACTGGCTAAGTGAAGGACATCATGTGGCCTGGCGTGGCCCTACACGTGGTTTCCGGCAAAGGTGGCACCGGTAAAACCACTGTTGCCGCGGCTTTAGCTCTAGCCCTTGCTCATCAAGGTAAGCGCACCTTGCTGATGGAAGTCGAAGACCGCCAAGGCATAGCGCAACTATTCGACACCCCTCCATTGCCATACGAGGAACGCAAAATCGCGGTTGCACCCGGCGGCGGTGAGGTTTGGGCGCTAGCAATGAATGCCCAAGAAGCACTACTTGACTACCTAGACATTTTTTATAACTTGCGTCGAGCCGGATCAGTATTGCGACGGATGGGCGCAATTGATTTCGCGACCACTATCGCCCCCGGCTTGCGTGACGTGCTCTTAACCGGCAAGGCGTGTGAGGTCGTGCGACGGATTGACAAGCGGGCGCCCAACGCCTACAGCGCAGTCGTGCTCGATGCGCCACCAACCGGCCGCATCTCTCGATTTCTAAATGTGAACTCCGAGGTTTCGGGCTTAGCAAAAGTCGGGCCTATCCGAAATCACGCAGATTTAGTGATGAGCGTTATCTCTTCGCCGCGCACCGCGGTTCACCTTGTCACGTTGCTGGAAGAGATGCCGGTTCAAGAGACCGCTGATGGAGTGGCCGAACTACGCGCTGCGCATTTGCCAGTGGGCGGCATCTTCGTCAACATGACTCGGAAGCCGCTGCTTACGGGCGAGCAACTTCAGGAGGCACGAAGTGGCACCTTGCCCGCCAAAAGTATCGAGCAGTGCCTAAATGAAGCCGGGCTCGGCGATAGTGGCGGTGACACTGTTTCGACACTATTGCGCGAGGCCAATGATCATGCCCTGCGCGTCGACCTCGAGGCCCGTGAGAGTGCGCGCATCGTTGAGCTCGGGCTCCCGACATTTTTTTTGCCGCTACTTGCCGAGGGCATTGACCTAGGCGGGCTTTATGAACTTGCCAACTTGCTCCGCGAAGGTGGTGTTCGTTGAGACTCAACGCGCCAGTACTTGAAATTGATGCCCTACTTGGCGATATGTCGATCACCATCATCGTTTGCACCGGGGCCGGCGGGGTCGGCAAGACCACCACGGCAGCAGCACTTGCGCTCCGGGCGGCTGAGCAGGGCCGCGATGTTTGTGTGTTAACTATCGATCCGGCCAAGCGCCTCGCGCAAGCAATGGGCTTAAGTGTTCTCGATAACACCCCGCGCCGGGTTGAAGGTGTTTGCGGGCCCGATGGCAAAGGTTCACTGCACGCGATGATGCTTGACATGAAACGCACTTTTGATGAGGTCGTTGAGGGGCATGCTGATCCCGAACGTGCGCAGGCGATTCTTGATAACCCCTTCTACCAAGCACTGTCATCATCATTTGCCGGCACGCAGGAGTACATGGCAATGGAAAAACTCGGACAGCTGCGCGCTAAGGCCGATGAAGACGGCAGCTGGGATCTCATCATTGTTGACACCCCCCCATCGCGCAGTGCCCTTGATTTCTTGGATGCCCCTGAACGCCTCGGGTCATTTCTTGATGGCCGCTTTATCCGGATTCTTACCGCACCCGCGCGCGGAGCTGGCCGCGGCATCGGCAAGATCGCCGCATTCAGCTTCGGACTGTTCACGAACGTTTTGAATAAAATCCTTGGCTCACAAGTACTTGCCGACGTAGGAAGTTTCGTCGCAGCGATTGACACCACCTTCGGTGGCTTTCGTGAACGCGCCGATGCTACTTACACCCTGCTGCAGGCTGCCGGCACTTCATTCGTGGTAATCGCGGCTCCCGAGCGCGATGCCCTCAGGGAGGCCGCATTTTTCGTCGAGCGTTTGAAAACGGATTCCATGCCACTAGCCGGGATGGTACTTAATCGCGTTCAAGAAGGCAGTGAACTGAATTTATCCGCCGAGCAAGCAACCGCATCGGCAGATAGGCTCGAGAAGCTAGGGGTCGATGAGCGCCTAACCGCAGCTTTACTTCGCCTGCACGCCGACCGACAGCGGATATATACCCGACAACTGCACTTAGCGGAGCGGTTCACCGCTGCTCACCCAGGAGTTGCTGCCACCACCGTGCCAGCGCTTCCCGAAGACGTCCATGACATTGCTGGGCTGCGCGAAATCGGAGACCTGCTAGCTAGGAAGCGCGGGACGTAGTTTCGTTCAAAATAACTTGGCGCTCAAATTCACCGTGTGCAGCCTCTAGCAGCAGGCGCCAAGAAGTCACATTTGGACGGCGGCGAAGAAGGGCACGGCGCTCACGCTCGGTCATGCCACCCCATACGCCGAACTCAACACCATTATCAAGGGCGTCAGCGAGGCACTCCGTTCGCACCTGGCATCCCAAGCAGATGTTCTTGGCTCTCTTCTGAGCGGCTCCCTGGACGAAGAGGGTGTCTGGGTCGGTGCCCCGGCAAGCCGCGTCAGCGGCCCAGTCGCGCTTGAACGTCATACTCGCTCCACCCAATCGATTTCAGCGATTACTCGCTGCCTGGCTACCCCGCCTGCCATCGGCGGGTGACGTGAACTATCCCCCTCTGCAATAGCCGGAGTCAATAGTTTTGCGAGACCAATTTTCGCCGGGCCCTCCCCCGAGGGTGTGGCTGGCACCCGCAGGGGAACCTGACGACTTACGCTGGACGTCTGATGAGTGTGCAGCAGCCCCCTAGTAACTCAGACCGAGGCCAGCCGGCCCATGGTGGCCGGTCTGGGATTTTGGGCGCCTTGGTCCGGTTAGGGGCGATCTTGGTGGTCGCGGTGGTCGCTGGGCTGGTGCTGGGCCTGATGGCACTGCCCTTCGTGGGGGGCGCCGGAGTCGCGGCCCGCAATGTGGTCCAAAGCTTCGAAAGCCTCCCCGACTCAATCGTCACCCCGCCGCTACCCGAGCGCACCCGAATTTTGGCCTCCGACGGCACTGAACTGGCAGTTATCTACTACCAAAACCGGGTAGAAGTCCCATTGCTCAGTGTTGCTCCCCTTATGCGGCAGGCCGTTGTCTCGGTCGAGGACTCCCGGTACCTGAGCCATCACGGTTTCGACCTACGCGGTGCACTACGCGCTTTAGCCAGTAATACTTCGGCCGGAGGGGTACAAGAAGGTGCCTCGACCTTGACGATGCAGTACGTGAAGAACGTGCTGGTTAACGAAGCAACAACCCCCGAGGAGCTAACCGCCGCACGAGGTCAAAGCACACAGCGCAAACTACGTGAAGTGCGTTACGCGCTGGCACTTGAGCGTGAGTACACCAAAGCCCAGATTCTGGAGCGATATCTAAACATCGTTTACTTCGGTGGCGGAGCTTACGGAGTAGAAGCAGCAGCCCGGAGGTACTTCTCCAAGCCTGCCGCCGAACTAACTCTCGTTGAAGCCGCGACTTTGGCCGGCATCGTCCAACAACCGGTGGCCTTCGACCCACTTCGTAATCCCGAGCTTTCCCAAAAGCGCCGCAATGTCGTACTAAAGCGAATGGCCGACCAAGGTTATATTCCACAAGTCGATGCACAGCAGGCCAGCTTGATACCTATGGCTGCAACTCTTCGCCCAAACAGTGTCGCAAACGGCTGCACCACTTCATACGCACCTTTCTTCTGTGACTACGTGTTGCAGACAATTCGCACCGACCCGACTTTCGGTGATACGTCAGAAGTTCGTGAAGCATTTTTGCGCCGCGGCGGCTACACGATTCGCACCACCTTGGATTCCAAAGCTCAAGCTGGTGCGTTCACGGCAGTAACCGAAACTATCCCGATCACCGACGAAAGTAAGCGCGCCGCGGCCATCAGCATGGTGCAACCTGGTACCGGAAACATCTTGGCGATGGCCCAAAATCGGCTGTGGGGTACCTCGGGAGTCGGCCGCACCACCTACAACTACAACGTCGATCGCTCATACAACGGCACCATTGGCATGCAAGCTGGGTCAACGTTCAAGATCTTCACCTTGGCGGCTGCTCTCGAAGCCGGGATCTCACCACTTGAACCAATTAGCTCACCGTCACCGAATACTTTCGAAGGTTTCGTTAACTGCGAGACCGGCGCCTCATTTGGGCCGGTGACTGTGCGCAACTCAACCGGAGCTGGAACATTTGGCATGGCGCAAGGCACCGCATACTCAGTCAACACGTATTTCATGGCACTTGAGGAGCGCACCGGGCTTTGTCGCCCGGCAGAAATTGCTGAATCAATGGGCGTGTTCCGTGGCAGTGGTGAGCCGCTGCTACGGGTACCGTCTTTCACCCTAGGCACTATGGAGGTAACTCCGCTGGCGATGGCGAATGCCTATGCGACTTTCGCCGCCCATGGCATGCATTGCCAGCCTCGAGTGATTTTGGAGATCCGCGATCGAGATAACAAGTCGATACCGGTACCGCCAGAAAAATGCGAGCAGGTTCTCGAACCGAAT
>JBIIOU010000206.1:0-3472 GCA_044336815.1 Candidatus Nanopelagicales bacterium
CTGCATTAGCACCAGATCAGTCGCGGTTAGGCCAATGCTCGCGGCAGCTACCTGCCTATTGCGTTGTACCCTGCTGGGCTCATCCCCGACATAGTCGGCCAGATTGAGTTCATCAAATGGGGGCAAGCTGTGCCCGCCAAAACGACCGGTGGCCGCCCAGATTACTGAGCGGCCACCGGGTGCCACCGAACCGAAGTGGCCTGTGACAATTTTCATTCAGCTTGTCTATTTCAGGAAGTCAGGTACGTCAAGGCCATCATCGGCATCATCGAAGATGACGGTACGAGGCTGCTGGACTGGTCGTGCCGGGGGCGAAGTAACGACCGGCACCTCACCGGTGACCGCCGGGATGGAGCCGGTGTCATCGAGGCGTCGGGCCGAAGTAGTTGTCGAACCGCCCTTGCGGGCTGGCGGTTCGCCACCATCAAAACCAGCAGCGATTACCGTAACGCGCACCTCATCACCGAGAGTGTCGTCAATGACTGCGCCAAAAATGATGTTGGCATCTGGATGAGCTGCATCACTAACCAAGCGGGCCGCCTCATTGATCTCAAATAGCCCAAGGTCGCTGCCACCAGAAATTGAGAGCAGAACTCCGTGCGCCCCGTCAATCCCGGCTTCGAGTAATGGGCTAGAGATAGCCTTTTCGGCAGCTTCGACCGCGCGATCCTCACCACGCGCGGAGCCGATGCCCATGAGGGCAGATCCTGCTCCATGCATGACGCTCTTCACATCGGCAAAGTCGAGGTTGATCAGGCCGGGGGTGGTGATTAGGTCGGTAATCCCTGATACCCCTTGAAGCAATACATGATCTGCTTGCCGGAACGCATCAATCACGCTGATATTGCGATCAGATAATGAAAGCAGGCGGTCGTTCGGAATGACTATCAAGGTATCTACCTCAGCACGCAGGCTCTCAATACCCGTTTCAGCCTG
Source organism: Candidatus Nanopelagicales bacterium (assembly GCA_044336815.1). Taxonomy (GTDB): domain Bacteria; phylum Actinomycetota; class Actinomycetes; order S36-B12; family S36-B12. Next base: position 937 of record JBIIOU010000206.1, read on the forward strand.
AGCCTGACGACGCCGACCTTCAAACCCAAACGGTCGCGTCACCACACCAATGGTTAGAGCGCCAAGGGACCTAGCTACGCGCGCCACCACCGGAGCACCGCCGGTACCAGTGCCGCCGCCTTCTCCGGCGGTAACAAAGACCATGTCAGAGCCCTTGAGTACTTCTTCGATCTCTTGGATGTGATCCTCGGCGGCCTTCATTCCCACCTCAGGATTAGCCCCAGCGCCAAGGCCACGGGTTAACTCCCGACCAATATCGAGTTTGACGTCGGCATCGCTCATCAGCAGCGCCTGCGCGTCAGTATTGATCGCGATGAACTCAACACCCTTAAGACCAACTTCGATCATTCGGTTGACCGCGTTTACCCCGCCGCCGCCAATACCTACAACCTTGATCACTGCCAAATAGTTCTGCGGAGCTGCCACGGCGTCTCTTCCCTTCAGTCGTGTCCGAGGCGGTGACCTCGAACGCTGCCTTCCCCTGCCGAGTCTCAACCTCAAGTTCAGGGTGAGTTTTCGGCCTACTTACAACCGGCGGGAGGGTAGAGGGTGGGACGGGTGTTGCGCAAGGTGGGGGGGTGATTTCTTTTTCCGCCAGGCAAAAACCCCCTATAAATCCACAAAATTTGTTGCTATCCGGCCTTTTCCTGCTGGGTGGTTGGAAGCTCTGGGGCTGAAACGTCATAGAAGCCGGCCCGCCGCTGCAGCAGCGCTGCCAGCACTTGGGCCTTAAGCTCACCCTGCTCGGCACTCCCCCAGCGCACCTTGGCCCCAGACTTTAAAACCAGTTCAACATCATCACGAGTACTGGCCGAAATACCAACAACCTTCGCGAGCAGCGGTGCCGGCAAGGACTGCCAAACGCTGACCGCCGAAACTAGTCCAACCCCATCGGCGTCGACGGCTAGCAAATTTTTAGCCAGTGGCTCGGGTGCATCAAATGCCACACCACTTGAATCAACACCGCGGCCGGTACCAAGTTGGGTCGCAATGGCGATCCGAGGAGCTACCGCCAATATGACATCACTTGGCCAGCCACGGCGAACTTCAACCGAATCCACCCACGGCAATAACCTAATTCGGGCTGTTGCACCACCCGCATCAACCTGGGCCATTGGTACCCCAAGGGGAACTGCAGCACTGGCCAGCACCTTGGCGGCCGGGCTCCCGGTGACACCAATTACTCGAACATCACGAACAACAAAAACCGATGAAAACCAAACCAGCCAAATAGTTGCTGTAGCAAGCAACGCCAACATCACAAAAACTAGGCCACGCCAGCGCCGGCTCGGTTTAATTTCACGAGCCTGCACATCAAGTGGAATTACTGGTGCGCTCATCCCCGCTCCCGCAAGATATCCAAGATCTCCAACCCGATTAACCCAATATCACCGGCGCCCAAAGTCATGATTACATCACCTGAATTCGCACGTGCAGCCAACTGACCGGCCACCGCGGACCACGAAGGTTCAAACACCACATTTATTGGATCCAGCGGCACCTTGGCCGCCATCGTCTGACCGCTGACCCCAGGAATTGGGGTTTCGCCAGGTGCAAAGACTTCAAGCACGACCACCTCGTCTGCCAAGCCGAGCGCCTCACCAAACTCCTGCAAATACATCGCCGTTCGGTAGTAGTGGTGGGCCTGAAATGCCACAATCAGCCGGCCCGCCCCAGCGACGTCGCGAGCGGCGGTCAAGGTGGCCGCAATCTCGGTTGGGTGATGGGCATAATCATCAAATACCCTGACCCCACCAACTTCACCTTTGAAATCAAATCTGCGGCGGGTGCCACTAAAACCGCCCAGACCCACCTGGACTGTTTCAGGGTCAAACCCCAAACCAACCGCCGTGGCGAAGGCAGCCGTTGCGTTAAGGGCATTGTGACGGCCCGGAACCTGCAATTGAATTTGGCCGATGACCTCGCCGGCAAATTCGATATTGAAGTGCCATCCGCGGCCCACAAGAGCGGCGCCGGTAACTCGATAATCGGCATCGGGTGACTCGCCATAGGTACGAACATCAACACCCATGACACGCGCTTGACCTACTAACCGGGCCCCTCCCTCGTCATCGACACAAACCACGATGAATCCGGATCGAGTGCTGACCTGCAATGCGAAATCAACGAAAGCTTGCTCAATAGCCTCAAAATTCCCCCAGTAGTTCAGGTGGTCTGCCTCAACATTGGTGACAATCGCCGCGCTCGGGCCAAGCTTTAGGAACGTACCGTCGCTCTCATCGGCCTCGACAACAAAAATGTCGCCACTGCCGAGGTGAGCATTTGAGCCCGACTCGTTTAACTCACTCCCAATAGCGAATGAGGGATCTGCACCGCAGTGCTGCAGAGCTACGGTAAGCATCGAGGTGGTTGTGGTTTTACCGTGTGCACCTGACACTGCAACCGTCCGGCTTCCTTGCATTACATATGCAAGTGCATCGGCTCGAGTAAGGACGCGAAGCCCATTGGACTCAGCGGCCGACCGCTCTGGATTTTCGGGAGGGATTGCTGTCGAGTAAACCAACGTGTCGATGCC
>JBIIOU010000207.1:0-3463 GCA_044336815.1 Candidatus Nanopelagicales bacterium
GAGCATTGGCCAAGCGACGGTTGAGTAGGCACCGATAAGCCTTGATGCCCTCGAAGCCGTAATGGAGCCGGCGGCGAAGAAAACGGCGGTCATAAGACCGAACACGATGCTGACCACCCCTGATTGAAGCAGATAGCTAGGTCAGTTGTTCAATCGCCACCACCGGCATCTGAGTAAAAGTGGTTGTACTAGGTTCAATACATGGTCATGGATGCCGGCACGTTCTCTCCGATCCCTGAAGATCTAATTTTACGTGCTCCAAAAGTACTCCTGCATGACCACCTTGACGGTGGGCTGCGGCCTCAAACAATCTTGGAGTTGGCGGCGGAGCAGGGTTACACCGAACTACCGGCCACTGATCCTGAGGCCTTATCTCGGTGGTTCACCGAGTCGGCGTACTCCGGTTCTTTGGAGCGCTATCTAAAAACGTTCGCCCACACCGTCGCTATTATGCAGACCGAAGATGCGCTGCGCCGAGTGGCGCTTGAATGCGCGATGGATCTGGCCGCCGATGGCGTGGTTTACGCCGAAGTTCGCTTCGCCCCTGAACTGCACGTTGAAAAAGGCTTGGATGAAGCGCAGGTTGTCGAAGCCGTGCTTGCGGGTTTTGCTGATGGGCAACGGGCGGCAGCCGCACAGGGCAACCACATTAAAGTTGGCGTACTGCTAACTGCGATGCGTACCGCATCACATGGCCGTAAGATCGCGGAATTAACTGTTGAGTACCGCGATAAAGGTGTGGTTGGTTTTGATATTGCCGGCGCTGAGGCTGGTTATCCTCCCACCCGTCACCTAGATGCCTTTGAATACTTAAGTCGCGAGAACGCTCACTTCACGATTCATGCCGGTGAAGCTTTCGGGCTGCCTAGTATCTGGGAAGCCATTCAATGGTGCGGCGCTGACCGCCTCGGGCACGGAGTGCGAATTGTCGACGACATCACCGTCGAGCCTGATGGCTCGGTCTCCCTTGGGCGCCTGGCTGCATATGTTCGAGATCGTCGGATCCCGCTCGAAATGTGCCCCACTTCCAATGTCCAGACCGGCGCAGCAGCCTCAATTGAGACCCATCCGATCGGGCTGCTGCGGCGCCTTGGATTCCGGGTGACAGTAAACACTGACAATAGATTAATGTCGGGCACCTCAATGAGCAACGAAATGTCACTGCTTAGTGAGGCGTTTGGGTATGGATTGAATGATTTGCAGTGGTTTACCGTGAATGCGATGAAGAGCGCATTTATTCCTTTCGATGAACGGCTGCCAATCATCAACGAGCAGATCAAGCCACAGTACACCGCACTCAGAGCGGTATTGGCGGAACGAATGACGGGGGGAGTGGGCAATGGCGCTGCTTGAAGTCGTTGAAACTAGCCAGGAGCATGTGGTCGAACTTCGGCACGAACTCGATAAAGTGCGCGATGCACTTGATCGAACCGACGCGGTGTTAGCGATCGCCGATGAAACTTTATTGCGGGCAGAAGGCGCGATTATTCAGTCGCGGCGCTGGGCACCGGTGGCACTAGGTGTTGTTGGGTTACTGGCGGTCGGGGTTACCGTGGCGATCGTTATTAAGCGCCGATCGGATGCCAAACGGTCTTAGTCTCGACAAATGAAGTCAGGCGACCTAAGTCAGGGGTAGCTAGCCAATTAGGTTGAGCCGGCCGCTTTACCCGTTTGACGGTACCGGCGGCTTCAATCTCCAATTGCTTCGCCAAATCTTGGTTCGTGACCCCGGTTAGATCGATGGCATTTACGTCACCATGGCTGGCCAGCCACGGTGCGATCTCGGCCGGATCTCCGGTGAGCACGTTGATAACACCAGCAGGTACATCAGCGGTAGCGAGTACTTCGGTGAGAGTGATAGCTGGGATCGGGCACTTGGTACTTGCTATCACGATAAGTGCATTACCCGTGACGACTATGGGTGCGATAACGCTCACTAATCCGAGCAGACTGGAATCCTGCGGTGCTACGGCTGCAACTACCCCGGTGGGTTCAGGGATAGTGAAGTTGAAGTACGGCCCGGCGACCGGATTAGTGTTACCGAGGACTTGCGCGTATTTATCAGCCCATCCGGCATACCAAACCATTCGGTCGATTGCGGAGTCGACAACCCGGGCAGATTTCGTATCTCCTAGGCCTTCGGCCGCCTGCACGTCAGTGATGAACTGATCGCGGCGCCCCTCCATAACCTCGGCTACCCGGTAGAGCACCTGACCGCGGTTATAGGCGGTGGCGCTACTCCAGGCCGCAAAGCCTTTGCGGGCAGCGAGCACTGCATCGCGGCCGTCCTTGCGTGAGGCTTTTGCGGCATTGGCGAGGAATTTATCGTCAGTGTCATGGACTTCATAGGTGCGGCCGGATTCACTGCGCGGGAAGGCACCGCCAATGAAAAGTTTGTACGTCTTGCGTACTTCAACTCGATCATTCATGACGCACCCCTACTCTGATCGTCGCCGTTATTAGTGGATTGCAGATAGGCGCTAAGGCCTTGGATACCACCCTCACGACCAAAGCCTGATTCTTTATAGCCCCCAAATGGGCTGGTTGGATCAAATCGGTTAAAAGTATTCGCCCAAATCACGCCAGCACGTAATTGTTTCGCCATCCAAAGAATGCGGCTGCCCTTTTCAGACCAGATTCCGGCCGATAAACCAAATGGGGTGTTGTTTGCTTTCTCAACAGCCTCATCGGGGGTGCGGAAAGTAAGTACCGAAAGTACCGGGCCAAAAATCTCTTCACGCGCGATCCGATGGGCCTGGGTGACATTGGTGAAGACCGTTGGCGCGCACCACCAGCCCTGCTGTGGTATTTCACAGGGGGCGGTCCAGCGTTCGGCGCCTTCGGCGTCACCGGATTTAATCAACTCTTCGATCTTGTCGAGTTGCTCACGCGAGTTAATCGCACCGATGTCAGTGTTCTTGTCGAGGGGATCACCAAGGCGCAGGGTCTGGAGTCGAAGTTTTAAGGCTTCGATGGTTTCTTCGGCGATCGACTCCTGCAAGAGCAAACGCGACCCAGCGCAGCACACATGACCTTGGTTGAAGAAAATACCGTCGACGATACCTTCGACTGCTTGATCAATAGGTGCATCATCGAAGATGATATTTGCGGCCTTGCCACCGAGTTCAAGTGTCAGTTTCTTGTTCGTACCTGCTAAGGCGCGCTGGATCGACTTTCCGACTTCGGTCGACCCGGTAAAAGCAATTTTATTAATGCCATCGTGCTCGACGATCATTCGGCCGGTATCTCCGGCACCGGTGACGATATTTACCACCCCAGGAGGCAGATCTGCTTGTTGGCAGATCTCGGCGAAAAGTAGTGCGGTCAATGAGGTGGTTTCTGCAGGCTTTAGTACCACGGTGTTACCACATGCCAGGGCCGGTGCGACTTTCCAGGCCAGCATCAGCAGCGGGAAGTTCCAGGGGATGATTTGACCGGCCACCCCTAGTGGGGCCGGATTTGG
>JBIIOU010000208.1:0-3437 GCA_044336815.1 Candidatus Nanopelagicales bacterium
TATGACCTCAACTTTGACGATGGTGCCCTGCATGGGTGCGGTAACCGAATCACCCGAGGCGGCGGCCGCTGATTTCTTGGCGGTGCGCTTCTTGGGGCCGGACGCGCCTTTGGCGCCTTGGAAACCTGCGGGCAGGCTCACTTCGACCCGCTTACCGTTTACCTCGACAACCACGGTTTCGCGGGCCTCGGCCTCGTCACCATTACTAGCCCCGCCGGCGTAGGCCGGGATTTTATTGTCGAATTCGGATTCGATCCAGCGGGTGTGAACCGAGAAGGTTTCATTTGGATCGGCTGGTGCGAATGCTTCATCTCGCACGACCTCTCGATGGAAAGTTAGTGCGGTAGCGATACCGTCGATCTGGAATTCGTCCAGGGCTCGGCGTGCGCGCTGTAATGCTTCGGCGCGGTTGGCACCGGTAATGATTAGTTTGCCGAGCAGCGAATCGAAGTTGCCACCGATCACGTCGCCAGCCTGGAAACCAGAATCCATGCGAACCCCGGGGCCGCTGGGAGGGTTCCAGACATCGAGTACTCCGGGTGCGGGCAAGAAGCCGCGGCCTGGATCCTCACCATTAATGCGGAACTCGATTGAGTGGCCCGTGATGATCGGATCTACTTCTTCAATGATGCCGCCCTCGGCGATGCGGAATTGTTCACGCACGAGGTCGATGCCCGTGACCTGCTCGGAGACCGGATGTTCAACCTGTAGGCGGGTGTTTACTTCGAGGAATGAAATCGTTCCGTCAGTACCGATGAGGAACTCACAGGTGCCGGCATTGGTGTAGCCGGCTTCCTTGATGATGGCTTTAGATGATCGGTACAACTCATCATGTTGTGCCTGGGTCAAGAACGGGGCCGGTGCCTCTTCAACCAACTTTTGGTGGCGCCGCTGCAGTGAGCAATCGCGGGTGGAGACCACGATGACGTGGCCGTGCTGATCGGCGAGCATTTGAGTTTCAACATGCCGCGGGTTATCGAGGTAGCGTTCAACGAAGCATTCACCGCGGCCAAATGCTGAAATTGCTTCGCGAACTGCGGATTCAAAAAGCTCTGGGATTTCTTCGAGGTTGCGGGCGACTTTCATGCCCCGGCCACCACCACCAAAGGCGGCCTTGATCGCGATCGGTAGACCGTGCTCCTTCGCAAAGGCCACGATCTCGCCGGCATCTTTGACCGGATCAGCGGTGCCCGGAACCTGCGGGGCACCGGCTCGCTGGGCGATGTGCCGGGCACTTACTTTGTCGCCGAGGGAGCGGATCGCGGCAGGGGGTGGGCCGATCCAGGTCAGGCCGGCGTCAACTACCGCTTGGGCGAAATCGGCATTCTCGGAAAGAAAACCATAACCGGGGTGGATAGCGTCGGCACCGGATTGCTTGGCAGCAGCAAGGATCTTGTCTATCACCAGGTAGCTCTCAGCGGCGGTACTGCCGCCCAGGGCAAATGCCTTGTCGGCTAGGCGCACATGCAGGGCGTCACGGTCAGGATCGGCGTACACCGCGACCGACTCCAGCCCAGCGTCGCGGCAGGCGCGAATGACTCGGATGGCAATTTCGCCGCGGTTAGCAATCAAGACGGTGCGCACGTATTACTACCTTTCATGTGGTGATCGAAGAATAGCCACTGGTTTCACTTGCTGGTCCACAGGTCGGTCCAGGTAATGCCCAATTTGTGAAGGAGCAGGCGCATGGTGGGCATTGAGATGCCCAGGACATTGCTCGGATCACCTTGTATTTCAGTGATAAACGGGGCACTTCGGCCATCGAGGGTAAATGCTCCCGCCACCTGCAATGGCTCACCGGTAGCGACGTAGTCGGAGATTTCGGCCGAACTCAGTTGGGCGAAAGTGATTTTGGTCGTGGCGGTGGCTCCCGCGGAGAGATCTCCGTAACTCACCCAATGCCCGGTGTGTAGCAATCCGGTTTGCCCAGACATGGCGGTTATCCGCTCGGTGGCGACTGACGGGGTGAGTGGTTTTCCGTACCCGGTTCCGGCCAATTCAAAGATCGAGTCACAACCAATGACCACGGTATCGTCGTCAATACCTAATCGAGAGACAACCTCGTCGGCCTTGGCCTTGGCTAAGGCAAGGGCCAAATCACTCGGGGGGATGGCCCCCAGCTCGCGGGCCAGGGCTTCCTCGTCAACGTTGCTTACCTCAATGATGGGATCGATGCCGGCGGCTAGGAGAACATTCTTACGAGCAGGAGAAGCGGATGCTAGAAGCAGGCGGATGGGTGTCACCTTGGCATCGCGGATGCGCGCCAAGCACCGGGTCCGGCACTTATCGGCGGCCTGTTTAGTCGCGACTTACTCGCCCAAAGACTCGCGGGCTGCCTATTGGTTGGCCTCGCTGCAGATCGCGCCGCTAACGCGGCAACGATTACCCCAATTTCCTCGTCAGTGGGCATACCAGCGACGATACGAATATCTGAAGCCAAGGATGGGTTCACAGCGGGATATTGCCATGCTTCTTTGGCGGACGCGTGGCTCTCTTATTGCGTAGCGCACGCAGCCCGCGCGTAACAATCAGGCGAGTCTCACTCGGCAAGATGACGCGATCAACATAGCCCCGCTCTGCGGCGATATATGGATTCGCCAAAGTGTCTTGGTACTCGGCCAACAGGCGGGCGCGTTCGGCCGCAGGGTCGTTTGATTCCGCGAGCTCTTTGCGGTACAAGATATTTACCGCACCTTGCCCACCCATAACCGCGATCTCAGCCGTAGGCCAAGCCAAATTCAGATCGGCACCCAGATGCTTGGACCCCATTACGTCGTATGCACCGCCATAAGCCTTGCGGGTGATGACAGTGACAAGGGGCACGGTTGCTTCGGCGTACGCGTAAATCAATTTCGCACCACGTCGGATGATGCCGTTCCATTCTTGATCGGTGCCGGGTAAGAATCCGGGAACATCGACGAAAGTCAGCACCGGGATGTTGAAGGCGTCGCAGGTGCGAACAAAACGTGCGGCCTTCTCCGAGGCATCAATATCTAATGTTCCGGCGTACTGCATGGGTTGGTTTGCCACGACTCCGACGGAGTGCCCCTCAACGCGTCCGAACCCGCACAAAATATTTGGCGCGAAAAGGGCTTGGGTTTCCAGGAAGTCACCATCGTCAAGCACATGCTCGATCACCCGATGCATGTCATATGGCTGATTAGGAGAGTCAGGAATTATCGTGTCGAGCTCACGGTCTTCGTCGGTTATTTCGAGTGGTATCTCTACGTCATAAATCGGTGGGTTCTCAAGATTGTTGCTGGGTAAGTAGGAGAGCAATGCCTTCAGGTAATCGAAAGCATCATTTTCATCACTCCCCATGTAGTGCGCTACACCGCTCTTAGAGTTGTGGGTTAGCGCACCACCGAGATCCTCAAACTCAACATCTTCACCGGTGACGGTCTTGATGACGTCGGGACCGGTGATGAACATGTGCG
>JBIIOU010000209.1:0-3425 GCA_044336815.1 Candidatus Nanopelagicales bacterium
CCTTGGCCTACTTTGCTGGCTTTACCACCGGCCCACCGAAGGCACCGTCGAATTCTTGAAATCTAAGTTCGGCAAGAATCCAGAAATCATGAAGGCCAATCTTCGAGCTTTCGAGGCTGGCTGGTCTTACGGCGAGACCACCGAAGAGTTCTCGGTTCAATACGAGATCAACCCAGCGCCAATGAAAGCCGGCACCTATCGAAATATGTCCGGGAATTTGGCCCTTGCCTACGGCTTGATCGCCGCCTCGAAGTTATCCGGCCTCACCTTGTTCCTAGGCTCTTATCCGATCACGCCCGCTTCTGACATCTTGCATGAGTTAAGTCGGCATAAGCGCTTTGGCGTCATGACTTTTCAAGCCGAAGACGAAATTGCCGGTGTTGGTGCCGCCATTGGCGCCTCATATGGAGGGGCGCTCGGTGTTACCACTACTTCCGGCCCAGGGGTAGCTTTGAAGTCTGAGGCAATCGGGCTGGCCGTCTCACTCGAGTTGCCGCTACTTGTAGTTGACGTGCAACGTGGTGGCCCGTCAACTGGACTGCCAACAAAAACTGAGCAATCCGATCTCCTGCAGGCAATGTTTGGGCGCAATGGCGAAGCTCCAGTCCCTATTGTCGCCCCACAGTCACCTTCTGACTGCTTCTTCGCAGCCATCGAAGCAGCAAGAATCGCCATCACCTACCGCACGCCGGTTTTCTTACTGTCAGATGGCTATCTTGCCAATGGATCTGAGCCATGGTGCGTTCCCGACGTCAGCCTGCTCGCCAAGATTGATCCCAACTTCGCAACCGAACTCAACCATGAAGCCGCGGACGGGACCATGGAGTTCTGGCCATATCTTCGTGATCCCGAAACCCTTGCCCGCCCGTGGGCAATTCCTGGGACCGCGGGCCTCGAGCACCGAATTGGCGGTATTGAGAAAGCCGATGGCGCCGGCACCATCTCATACGACGCAGATAATCACGACAAAATGGTCCGGCTACGCCAAGCGAAAGTCGATGCCATTGCGCGCACTATCCCTGAACTCGTGGTCGATGACCCCGACGGGGATGCCCGCGTTTTGATTATGGGCTGGGGGTCGACCTACGGGCCAATTGGTGCGGCTTGCCGATTGGTGCGCGCTGAAGGCAAGTCGGTGGCCCAGATCCACCTGCGACATGTAAACCCCTTCCCGTCGAATCTTGAGGGCATTCTAAAAAGTTACGACCGAGTGATCCTGCCCGAAATGAATCTAGGCCAGCTATCGATGTTGCTTCGCGCCAAATATCTTGTCGACATCATCGGTTACAACCAAGTAAGAGGCATGCCATTTAAGTCCGATGAACTAGCCACAGTCATCAATGACGTACTAGAGAGCCTGTGAGGAAGACATGACAACTGACGCATTCCCAGCCCTGTCACTCGTACCTAAAGCCGACGCTCTGCAAACGGCAAAGGATTTCAAATCAGACCAGGAGGTGCGTTGGTGCCCCGGGTGTGGTGACTACGCGATCTTGTCGACAGTACAAAGCTTCCTGCCTGATCTTGGACTAAAGCGTGAGAATATTGTTTTTGTTTCCGGTATCGGTTGCTCATCACGATTCCCTTATTACCTTGATACCTTCGGCCTGCATTCGATCCACGGGCGTGCTCCAGCGATTGCCACCGGTCTCGCAACTTCACGGCCTGACCTTTCGGTTTGGGTCATCACCGGTGACGGTGACGCCCTCAGCATCGGTGGCAACCACCTAATCCATGCTTTGCGCCGCAATGTCAATCTAAAAATCCTGCTGTTCAACAACCGGATATATGGACTGACCAAGGGTCAATACTCCCCCACCTCCGAGCGCGGGAAGATCACCAAGTCGTCTCCACAAGGCTCACTCGACTACTCATTTAATCCGGTCTCATTGGCCCTTGGCGCCGAAGCTACTTTCGTCGCACGCACCATTGACTCTGACCGCAAGCACCTAACCGAGGTACTAACCGCAGCCGCAGGCCACGAAGGCACCGCACTGGTGGAGATCTACCAGAATTGCAATATTTTCAATGACAATGCGTGGGAGCCCCTCAAGGACACCGATACCCGCGATGACCTAATGATGCGCTTGGTGCATGGTGAGCCAATCCGTTTCGGAAACAATCAAGAAAAGGGCGTCATGCGAAAGGCCGATGGTCACCTTGAGGTTGTTGAGGTTGCCAAGGTTGGCCTTGACAACATCATCAGCCACGATGCTCACGCTAAGGACCCAGGCCTGGCTTTCGCACTTTCGCGCCTATCTAACCCACGCACTTTGGAGAACACCCCAATTGGAGTTTTTCGCGACATCACCCGGCCGTCTTATGACCGAATGATGCGCGAGCAAATTACCGAAGTGACCCAATCCCAAGGCGCCGGTGACCTGCAGACTTTACTCTTCGGCAATGACACTTGGGCTGTGTCCTGAGTCATCAGGAAGAACACCGAAAAGCCACACAGGGTCTGCTATTTGGCGTTGCAGCATATGGTCTTTGGGGTATGTTCCCCCTCTACTTCGCGCTCCTTGATTCAGTTTCGCCGTTTGAAATAGTCGCGCATCGAGTCATCTGGTCACTGGTATTTCTCTGCGCAATCATCACCGCCACGCGGGGCTGGCCAAAAATGCGTCAGACCTTGAGCGACCGTAGGTCGGTGGGACTGTTACTCATTGCCTCATTAGCGCTGAGTATCAACTGGTTGGTATACATCTACGTCATTTCAATTGGCGAATTAGTTCAGGCCTCTCTCGGCTACTTCATCAACCCGCTAGTATCGGTCGCGCTCGGCGTAGTCTTACTGGGTGAACGGCTCCGTAAAGTTCAATGGTTCGCGGTCGGGCTTGCGGTATTCGCAGTTTTGGTGCTGACCTTTTCCTACGGGGCCATACCCTGGATCAGCCTGATTCTTGCCATTTCATTCGCCTGCTACGGCCTAATTAAGAAATTTGTCGGATACGGCGCAGTTGAGAGTTTGACCGTTGAAACCGCGGTGCTCAGCCCGGTCGCGATTATCTTTTTGGTCACTTTGGAGAGTTCGTTGGCCGCAGCATTCGTCAAAGGTGGCATCGGGATCAGCCTGATGCTGCTATTGCTCGGACCGATTACGGCGATCCCGCTGCTCGCATTCGGGGCCGCGACAACGCGGCTGCCGCTTTCAATGCTGGGATTGCTGCAGTACACCACGCCAATACTTATATTCACCTTCGGTGTCACAGTCTTCCACGACTCCATGTCGACTTCGCGCTGGATCGGATTCATTATCGTCTGGGTCGCACTCATTGTGTTCTCGGTCGATGCGGTACGCCATGCGAAAAAGGCGGGTGACGACCGGCGCGGTGTCATTGCCCAGTCGCTCGAGGTTACCGAACCCGACTAATTCGGTCCTTAACCGGTACGAGTTACCACGTAATCACAAAGCGTTTCTAGGG
>JBIIOU010000044.1:0-13411 GCA_044336815.1 Candidatus Nanopelagicales bacterium
AACCCGTCATCATCGCACCAGATGGTGTACTGAGCACGCCCCATCTTGAGTGAGCGGACATCTCGCGCAAAGGCAAATGAGCACAAGAGTTCAGCATCTCTCCCGCGAATCCAGTATTTATAAAGGGGGGAAGTATCAAAGAAGCCAGCGGCATTTCGAACCCCGAAATACTCGTGCTTGCTCGACAGGTCATATCGAACCGCCGACAGGTATCCAGACCAATTGCCCCACATCTGGGTTTGGGTCAACTCGACCAAGCGCGGGTGGAAAGGTGTTGTTCGCATAATCGCACTCCTTGACTTAGCGGTAACTCATCCTAGGCACTTATTGGACATTTGCGCAATAGCGTCTAACCTATCCGTATGGCCAGGATGAACCCGGACGACCGGCGTGAGGCGATAATCACCGCCACCTTGGCCGTTATTCAAAGGCAGGGCATAGCCGCCACCACCGTCCGCGACGTCGCGGCCGAACTTGGTGCCTCCAGTGGCCTCATCCACCACTACATGACCTCAATGGACGAGCTCATCGCCGAAGCCTTCGAACGGTCAGCCGGTGCCGACCTGCTCGCAACCAGCAACTTGGTAGAGCAGGGCCAAGATCCACTGGATCAACTGCGATACTTCTTCGACTCCTATAACCGCTCTGACGGGAATTCGGGGATGCAGCTTTGGCTCGATGCCTGGGCTGAAGCCGCTAGGCGCCCTGAACTTAGACAAATATCGCAACGGCTCAATGAAGCTTGGCAACAATTAATCTGCGGCATCATCGAAGGCGGGGTGCGGGCCGGCTCAATGACCTGCCCTGATCCGGTAGCCGCGGCCTGGCGCATTCTTTCACTTCTTGATGGTCTCCACCTGCAGGAGGTAGCACACAGTGACTCAGTTACGAGTCAGCAAGTAACCAACTGGTCACGCCGCGGCGCTGAAATCGAACTTGGATTACCACTTGGAACTTTGACCAACACGGAGACTTCCTGAGCACAAATTTCTCCGCCCAAATAAAGCAATTAAGTAATGGACGCCGCAAAAATACTACCGATCGAGGCATCAAGAGCCGAGTTGAATTCAGCATCGCTTTGCTGAGCCGAAAGGCCTTCGGTAAGTGCTCGTGAGAAGCTCGCTGTCATACCGTGATTAAGTGCCAGGCGGGCATTCGCATCGGTACGCGAGTAGCCGCCCGAAAGGGCAACAACGCGGAGCACGCGGGGGTGAACGACCAAGTCCGAATAGAAGTTATTGGCCTCCGGCAAGGTGAGCTTCAACATGACGTGCTGATCGGGGGCAAGTTGGTCAAGCTCAGCCAGAAGTGCAGGCTTTAGCAAGGCTTCGGCAGTTGCTTTCTGCGCACTGTTGATATCCACCTCGGGCTCAATAATCGGCACCAAGCCCGCGGCAAGAATTTGGCGACCCACCTCGAACTGCTGACCCACCACTGCATCAACACCCGTCGGGTTTGCTAACTTGATTACCGACCGCATTTTGGTGCCAAAAACCCCGTGCGCATTTGCGCGCTCCAATAAAGCGTCAAGATCCGGCATCGGCTTCATCACCTGTGCGCCATCAACTTCGTCGGCTAGGCCTTTATCCACCTTCAAGAATGGCACTATGCACTTTTGGTCCCACAGATATTCAGCAGTGCCGATCCCATCGATCTGACGATCCATTGTCATCTCGAATAAAATGGCCCCAAGGATGCGTTCGCCGGTGAATGCCGGGCTGGTGATGATGCGGGCTCGCATTTCATGGATGCGGTCGAACATCTCACTTTCACTGGCATAGGCGGTGTCATCAAGGCCGTAGAGCGTCAAGGCCTTAGCGGTGCTGCCACCACTTTGATCGAGAGCGGCAATGAAACCGCTGGCGTTCTTCATCTTCTCGAACTGTTCGCTATTCACGATGCATCCCCTCGTCGCTGGCTGGCGCATCCACTTTCGGCCGGGCCCAAGGCCCATTGTGGTGCATCACCTATCTTGGGATATCAGATTGACTTCAAACTCTTCAAAGCCTAATTTCGCGAGACTTTCTGCTGCGGTTACGCAAACAACCGACCCCAGGCCAACAGCGGTCAAGGGCCAGCAACAGGGTTTAAACACCCCACCTAGTGGTAGGAAAGGGTGCTACTCTTCATTACCCTCAAAGCAATACACAGTAGAGGTAGGGTGACACCCGACCGAGGGGTTTAGGGTGCCGCCGATACCGGCAACACCCGGCCGCACCCAACCAACACCGAGTGCGAGCCGATCAGTCGGCGCTGAACTTGCTGGGGTAGCAATATCAATACTGGGCATCTAGTGCTCCGTCCTTCTCGTTGTGATCTATTACTTCGTTGGTAGGTGTGAACTTCTTTGTTGAGCGGTGAGTTGCTACTCTTCATTGCCCTCAAAGCATCCAAACATATCTAAACCGCGTTGTCCCGCGAATTGTAGGGAGGGGTTTAGGGTGCCGCCGATACCGGCCACACCGGGCCGCACCCAACCAACACCGAGAGCGAGCCGATCAGTCGGCGCTGAACTTACTGGGGTAGCAACATCAATACTTGGCATCTGATTCTCCAATCGTTGGACAGGCCGATACCTAAACGGGCACCTGTAAATGATGGTAAAACACTCACACCCTAAAACCAAGGGTTTAGCGAGATTCTCACCGGGTTGCCCAAGACAACAAGAGGGTGGCCCTGCTGGATGGGATCCCCTTGAACATCAACCGCAGGACACCACCTGCATTTAGCCCAAACCTCTGAATGCCCGCGTTATTGTCGTGAAAACGACCGATTATCTACTTTTCACGACAATAACGTGCGCATTCACTAACGGATTGATCTACTATTCTTCATTACCCTCAAAGCAGGCAGGGCAATTACAGGCCGCACCCCAAGAGGGGTTTAGGGTGCCGCCGATACCGTCCACACCGGGCCGCACCCAACCAACACCGAGAGCGAGCCGATCAGTTGGCGCTGAACTTACTGGCGAAGTGACATCAATACTGGGCATTTGGTGCTCCCAATCGTTGGGCGGGCCGATACCCAAACGGGCACCTTCTTGCGCGGTACTTCACAAACCGTCAAACACCTAGGGTTTACTGGATCTTTCTCCCCAGCCCCCCTATAGCAAGACCAAACCAAGTGAAGCGCTCCCAAGTCTTGTGACATGAATTAGATGAGCACCTATGTATATACAGAGGCGGGGTGGCAAGGCTGGGGCTGGTGAACTTAAATGCTGCGGCCGGGGGCACGGGAGTCAAGGAGTGCGCAAAGCGCTGTAGCAAAGTGATATTTGGAGATGGAATGGATCACCCGCCATCGAACTACTGCCCGACGAGTGTCGGTACCATAAGCGTGTGATTGCAGGCGCGAATGCCGATACCGCTTAGCCGCCGAGATTTTCTCGGTGCAACGACGTTGGTTGCCACCGCGATGGCTACGGGCAACCACTTGGCCAGCGCCAAGAACACTGGGGCACCGTTACCAACCCCGACAGGTTCACTTGTGACGAGGTGGGATACCGACCGCTGGTCACTTGGCGCCTACTCGGCCCTGCCTGTGGGTGCCACCGCAACTGTTCGTCAAACCTTAGCCCGCGCCATCGTTAACAATCGACTGGTCTTTGCCGGTGAATACACCGACCCCGATTACCCCGCAACCGTCCAGGGGGCTCTGCGATCAGGCCAACGCGCATCGCGCACCTTGATCGCAAAAGGTCTCGGGCCACAGGTCATCGTCATCGGAGCCGGTATGGCCGGTGTGTCCGCCGGTCACGACCTCACCATGAATGGTGCCGAGGTGGTGGTGTTAGAGGCTCGGAATCGAGTCGGCGGTCGAGTCCATACCGATTCGACTTGGGGAGTGCCCGTTGAGATGGGTGCCGCTTGGGTGCACGCACTTAAGACCAACCCGCTAGTCCCACTAGCGCAGCAGGCGCAGCTCAAATTGATCCCGAGCGACTATGACAATGAAAGTTTCCGTGACACCAAGACCGGGCGGCCATCACCAAGTGCTGAACGCTCTTCGAATCAACTATTTAGACTCTTGAGCAAGCTTGAAAATTCGTGGCCAAACCCGAGTACTTCAGTTGCCTCGTGGTTGCAGCAGCATGGACTGCCAGCGAATCGGTTTTCAACCTGGGCCGTTGAGACTGGTGTTGTTCAGGAATATGGCCTCGATGCAACGCGATTAGGTGCTCGAGCCCCAACCGAAGGCGGTGATTTTCTCGGCGGTGACGCATTTGTTTCAGGCGGATACCAGCGCATCCCAGAATTATTAGCCGCAGGCCTCGATGTGCGCCTTAACTCGCCAGTTGCAAATGTCGACGCATCGCAATCGAATGGCGTTTATGTCACGCTCGAATCTGGTGCAGTACTAACCGCCGATGCAGTCGTCGTGGCGGTGCCGGTTTCACTACTGCAAGCCCAGTCTCCAAGTATTACTGGATTATCGAAGTCCATCGAAGCGGCCATTGGTGGAATAGCAACCGGCGACCTTGAAAAAGTCATCCTGCGCTATGACAAACAGTGGTGGGGCCCCGAGACAGTGTTCGGAATAGTAGGTGGTGGGGTGCCCGGGCAGTCTTCAAATTTGGCACCAGGTTCGGCACTGCGTTGGACGGAGTTCTATAACTTAACCGACGTCGTCGGCGCACCGGCGTTAGTTGGTTTCTCGGGTGGTAGCGCCGCACGCCAGCGCCCGAAATCGGACTCCGCGTGCGTCGCCGAAGCAATGGGAATGCTTCAGGCAGCGTTTCGCTAGTTGACTTGGCCCGTCAACTACTTCATGTCCGCGACTCTGATCAGTCCCTTGAGAACTCCGACATAGCCAACACCGCTTGGAGACACGTAGAGCGAGGCGTAGGAGTTGTTGAATACGTCACCGGTGCCGGCGAGCTTGCTATACACAACCTCACCGGTGCGGTAATCAAGTGCGGTCCAGTACCAGCGATCGATCTTGCCGGGGCCTTTCGGCTTGGTGTATGTGTAGATCAGACCGGTCGCGGCCGAGAACTTGGGAACTACACTAGGTGCACTTTCTGTGGAATTGGTCCACACGTTCTTGCACGTGCCGTCATCCTGCACATCAACTCTCGCAAAGCCAGGGACTGTGGTCTTGCCCCCTTGGACAGATTTGACGGACAGATTCCCGTAATTGTTTTCAACGATGAGTGCATTGCCGACTGAGATAAGCGAATTCTCCGTGGCACTCGCCCCCTTGTTGAATACCGGAGCCAAGCAGACTTGGCGCGTTGGAGCATTGATCGCAGTGTTGTAAACAACAACATTAAGTGGATTGTCATTGTCAGTAATCGCCACGCGGCCACCGGGCATCACCGTCGGGCTAGTGCCCGAACCCGCGCTCTTCTGCCCGGGCTTTTTAACACCATCGTTCGCATACACGACGCGCCAGCCTTGTGTTGGCAAACCCGCAATCGAGTCAAAGCGATACATCGCAACATTGCTAACGATATATACGCCGCCATCTTCACTCATGGAGAAGGACTGCGTGATGCCTTCGTTAGCGAGCCTCACCGTCTGGCTTATCTTTGTCGCTGGATTCAAAGCCCCGACCAGGCCGCCTGTTGTGACAAACCAGACGTTGCCATTGAAGTCTGGCAATGCAGATAAAATAGAATCTCCGGTAGTGGCGAATGTCGGCTGGCCAGCCACGATCGAAGCATTTAGGTCAATGTCGGAAACAGGACTAAAGGCATAGCCTTTCTTGCCTTTCAGCAATTCATAAGTAATTAGATGATGGTCGGCGGTGGCTACCACAGGCTGGTCCAAGTTATTGAGATAGAAGTAACTGCCCGATAACTCCGTGTAGTCACGATTGGTCAGGGCACCCACCGCGGTGGGGCGATTGGTTAGGTTGTAGCGGGTAAGTACCTTCAATGAATCCGGATCCATTAGGGTCAAAAAAGCAGGAGTTTGGGGCAACAGGCAGATCGCAATTAGTTGACCAGCCGAGTTGAAAGTCATGCTCGCGCACTCACCGCCGGCCCACTTAGAAGTCACCTTGGTGTTCTTACCCAAGGGGCCAGCCCACTGATATGAATCCGACATGTATGTGTCATTGTGAATATTGGAGGTACCAGTGGGTGCCATGTAAGGGTTCGTCGGAACCACAGGCAGTGACACCGGATTCGCCTTCGCCGGCTTGCCAATGAACTTGGTGGCACTGCTGTACCCGGGGCCCTCAGGTATGGGCTTGGCGGAGGCGACGGCCCCAGAAGTGGCGACGAGGGCCCCAGCAAATAGGGCGGCAGCGGTGCGCGCAAGGAGGCTTGAGTTCATGTGGTTATTCGACCCTGAGACCTGCCAGATGTCAAGTGGACCGCGCGCGATGCTCGCCACCACTATCATCGCGTCATGCGCCTAATAACCCGTTACATTGCCGCCCTTGCCGCCACGACCGTGGTGTTCGGCGCCACTGCCATCCCCGCCTACGCCGCCACCGGTGTTATCACCGCGAGCTGGGGTAAAGGCTCACCCAACTTCACCGACCCTTGGACGATGCCGGCCATCATGTATACGTCCGTAAATGATGTTTACGCATCCTCCACCACAGGGGTAAACGTGACTTTGAGTGCTAGCGGTGGTTGCACCGTTTCACAAAAGCAATTGACCGTGACCTCTGGCGCCACCCCTTGTGTGCTGGTGATGAATTCGCCAGCCGGCAACGGGCTCGACGCAGCTACCGCGACTTTCACCATCCCGACCATCCCAGTTGGCCAATCCGCCAAGTTCGGAAGTGTGTGGAATAAGACCCCGCAGAAAGTGACCGAGGGCAAGACCTATGTGATGGGAGCCCCGAAACTTAAAACCAATAAAGGCAAGCTGGTTACCTTTAAAATCGCTACCGGATCTAATCTTTGCACCGTCGTGAAAGATTCAAGTAAGGGCTGGCTGCTGAAGGTTGGCAAGAAGACCGGCAAATGCAGTGTTACTGCCACTGCAGCCGCAGTTCCGCCGAACTACGCCGCGCTCAATACCGCCTCGTACTGGACAGTCGTAAAGCCGTCTTAGTGATTTAATCTGCTCGGGCTTAGAAATCAGTCGAGCATCTCATCGCTAGGCCAAGGGTTAAAAAGACCGGATCGGACGAAAACGAAGCAATTTGTACTTGGCGGCGTAGCCGTCGAGGCCATTACTGAAACGTTGAGTCGACGCGTAGGCCGCGGCGTACTGCGAGGAACTCCAGTAAACAGATTCAACAGATTCAGTTTCGTTAAAAGCGAATCGCTCATGGAAAAAACAGCCATTAACGCAGGTTTTTATGTAGCTCTGCATCGCAGCCAACTCACCACTAGATGGTAAGAACCAATCTTGCTTCCCGCCACTTTCACGGTTCGCAGTCCCTGAACTAGCACCAGCGTAGCAGCCTTTCATCATCAAAGCGGTATTCGTCCTACCAGTACCAACCTCGGTACCAGTGCCAGGAAGTGAGATGTTTGCCTTGTTGCACCAAATCGCTTTTGGATCAGGTAGAAAGCAATTGGGGTCTACGTCAATTGCGATGCACTTACTATTTGGTACGGCGGCATTTCGGAGCCTTGGGGCCATCTCGTAAGTCTTTCCATCAGCGATCAAAAACACTAAGCCATCACCTGGACCAAGTTCACCAAGGCGGTAACTACTTACCGTCGCGGTAGCTTTCAAGCCAGCTTGGCCGGTATCAGGGACGGCGGTGATGGTACCTGTGGTTGAGCCAGCCATCGTGACAGTGACAACTAATTGACC
This sequence comes from Candidatus Nanopelagicales bacterium, assembly GCA_044336815.1. Lineage (GTDB taxonomy): Bacteria > Actinomycetota > Actinomycetes > S36-B12 > S36-B12. The sequence continues at coordinate 7,728 of JBIIOU010000044.1, forward strand.
TTTCTCATTTGTCCGCCCGTTGGTGACGGTGTTGGTAGCACCATCGCCTCTAACAAAGCGCACATCGCCCGTGGCTGTGACCCGAACCTCCTGATCGAAGATCGGGTTACCGCTGGCGTCGAGAACCGTGATGGTGACTGGCTGATTTGCTCCGGCACTCACAGTCAGCACACTAGGGACCATGGTGATGTTCGCAGGGACACTCGCCGCTGCTGTTGGAGGCCCTGAGATGCGCACCGGCATGTAACTCAACGGTGCAGTGCCGGCCAATATGCCAGCGCAGTCGGTGCCTCGCAGGGTCTGGCAGATCGAACCTAATTTCCCGTAATACCCGCTGGGTGAAATCAGGTTGGCCGGGCTGCTCACATCGCCGTACCAAACCAGGGAGAAGTTATCGGCCCCCCTGGAAAACTGGCAAACCACTAGGTCGGTCTTTGGCGAGGCGCACTTTTGCATTTGCGCACCAATTAGCCAGTCGTATGTCGCACGCCAAGCCTGTTGCTCATCTGTTGAACCCGGGGTTAGTTGGATACCAAAAACCCCATTGCCGGTCTTCGTCCACGCATACCAGAAAGTTGACCCGAAGCCGTAGCGCACCGAATCTATATAGGTACGTGATAGCAGCGCCATCGCCTTGTCGCCGGTGATATCTACTTTGCCTTCACCAAGGCCGGCAAGGCCATAGTTCACCTCAGTGTCAAAGACGGTGGTAAATGGTGCACCCGAAAGTGCCAGCATGGCACGGAATTGACCAATACCCTTTATCCGATCATCGGCGCCACCTGACGCCGTGGGGTATGAATGCACGGAATAGGCATCGGCCGGCCAATTACGTTTTTTCAATTCGGCAAGGTAGGCGGGGAAGAAAGTACCAAAGGAGCCGGTCGCCCGAGAGGTAGTGTTCGCCGCCACCACGAGCGCGCTTGGATTGCATTTACGAATCTCTTCGAAGGCCGCCAAGGTGAGATCGGCCATCTGCGCCGGGGAACCACTGTAGAACGTATCCAAGTTAGCTTCGTTCCAAACCTCATATGCGCTGATTGATGGGCCGTATTTGCATGAGACTTCACGCACGTAACTACGCCAGTCAGCGATATTGGTCGGGTTATCCGTTACACCACCACCACCCGCCCACGCCGGTGTGCCACCTAGCACCAGCATCACCCTGGCGTTGAGGACCTGCGCCGTTTCAATCTGCTTTTGCAATTTGCGCCACACGAAGCTGCCCTTGGTCGGCTCAATATCTCGCCACTTAGTTTCGGTATCCCACAAACGCACATAACCAACTGGCACGTTCGGAATAGTTGCCGGATCCGTTGGCCCCTCGTACCCGCTGGCTGCATCACTAACCCAGTCAGCTGGTGCGTGGATGCCGAATAGGTCACGACCGACGGCGGGTGTAGTGGGTGCACTATATGAATTCAGGATGGCTGGCTCAGGTGCTGCCACCTCAGAGGCAATCTGCGGAACAGCGACCACGTTAAATTGCTGGGCCTCGTTGGGGACGGCATAACCATTTGAGCAGATATCTTGTGAGGGAGATGGGTATTTGGCGCATTCATCGATCGTCAACTGGAAATTCGAAAAGACCTCCGGCGACAAACTCAAGCCCCAAGCCTTGGCATTAAGTAAAGTCGCCACGGTCCAGGATTCGAAAAAGAGCGGGTATTTTGATTTCAAACCCGAAAGTTGCACCGTCGGGTCCGGTGAACTTATCAATAAGCCAATTATGGAATTCATAATAATATAGCCTTGGCGCGATACCGGTTGCAGGTTTGAGATATTTGGCAGCCAAATAATAGGTCTAATCGTTGTTGCTTTAGATCGAGTTTTAGAGGTGGTGGCAGCCTTAACCACCGTTGTTGAGTATGCGGCGCGCTGCTGTTGTGTCCAAAGGTAGGCACCCTGGCCATAGACATAGAGGTCAGGCATTAACTTGCCAATTTTTACCTTCGCTGGCTGACTGGTCTTAGAGGCGCCAAAATCAAGTGACCAAATGCCACCGGTCAGCTTGCACCCGGCCCCCACCCGTGGCTTCTTAGTCGCCAGCTTGATCAGCATCTGGTTGCGCAAGGTGCAACCGCGCTTGTCCTTGGCTTTGGATGCTAAAGACGGAAACATTCCGGGCTTGTAGCCAACACGTAGTGGCGAAACCGCAGGCACCGTAGCCAAGATCGAAGCTGGCGTGCCGGTTGCGGCGGCGGCACGCGAGGCAGATGTGGCGGCACGAGAGACTGCGCTAGGTGCCACACTCGGGGCTCCCATTGGGGTGCTGACCGGGGTGCTGACCGGGGTGCTGGCCGGGGCGCTGACCGGGGCCTTAGCCACGGCCGCCGGAGCCAGCGGGAGGATCACGGCTACCCCTAGAACAAATATCGCCAGTTTGCTACGCATGGGCTAAATCCTAATCACACACCAGTCCCCTCGTTCGAAATTGGTCAATAAACCTCTTTTAGACTTTGTATTTACCAATCGGGGACGTACCCTCTTAGGACGTAGCTCAGATTGAGTTCGATTCCACAAAAGGAGGCTCAGCGTGCCCAGTAATAACGTGGCTGCACCAGCAAGTTCTGCGCCAGTTGACCGGTTGACCGTGGCCGTTGCTTGGGTGCGGCCCGGCACCCACGGCATCAATGGGATGGCACAACCGTCATTTTCAATAAGAAGCGTAATTAACGGTGGCTTCTGCTTCGAGGGCTCTGAGGAATAGTTAGCTGCTGACTCTTCGGTGCGGCCGGTTAGAAAGATCGAACCGGCCGCACCGACAACACGGTATTTTTGGCAGCTGTTCCAAGCGCACCGTATGCAGCGTCAACATAAAAGTTCTGATCCCACGCGCCTTGTCCAACTTCAATGCAGCGTTGATTGTCGTTTCCCTTTACGCAATCTGGTCCCTCTGATGAGCTCCAATAGAAGGCGCCTGCACCCCAGCCACCATCGGTCTTGGTGTTCAAGTTCACCTTTTTAAGTTCACCGTACGAAGGCAAGAACCAATCAGACTTACCTCCTGCCCGATAGCTCCGGGCAAGTTTTGCCGCACTGAATTTGCAGTGCTTTACCATCTTTTCAGTATTGGACTTGCCCGCGCCGATTGCCTTTCCCGTGCCAAGTGACACGGTTGAACCCTTACCCGAGCACCAAACGGCGGTCGGGTCGGTAGGTGCACCCGACCAATTAGCGAGAGCAACTTCGTAAGTTAACTTAGATCTATTACCTGTAGTTGAAGGCACCATGAACACAATCCCGCCCCCGGGGCCGGTATCGCCGATTGCACATTTACCCCCATCCGCACAAGTCTGGGCATGCGCTGGCGCCGATAGCGAAAGTAAGCAGGTAACTATAAAAAGAGCCCCGCCTGATGGTGCAAGGATTCGACTCACCCACTTTGACCTTCCAATTTTTGCCATCCCATAAACGTATCAGCCTTGCTGGCTAGGCTTAGGCACGGAATCACGATCGATCTCGAGCCGGTTTCGCCGGGCTTGGCACTACCTAGAGAGGGCACACGATGTCTGAAATAGTTCGCGGCGTTGTCGCTAAAGCTAAGGGCGCACCCGTCTCAATCGAGAACATACTGATCCCCGATCCAGGGCCGGGCGAAGTGAAAGTGAAGATCGCCGCCTGCGGTGTATGCCACACGGATTTGCACTACCGCGAAGGCGCCATCAACGACGAATTCCCTTATCTGCTCGGCCACGAAGCAGCCGGTTTCGTCGACACCGTTGGCGAAGGTGTCACCGATGTTCAGCCCGGTGACTATGTCATCTTGAACTGGCGCGCAGTGTGCGGAGATTGTCGCGCCTGTCGGCGCGGTCGCCCGTGGTACTGCTTCAACACTCATAACGCTGCATCAAAGATGACGCTGGAGGATGGCACCGAGTTGAGCCCAGCGCTTGGTATCGGCGCATTTGCAGAAAAAACTCTGGTGGCAGCCGGGCAGTGCACCAAAGTGGATCGAAGAGCCCCCGCCCAAGTTGCTGGGTTACTCGGTTGCGGTGTGATGGCCGGGCTTGGCGCGGCGATCAATACTGGAAATATCACGCGCGGCGATACCGTCGCGGTGATCGGCTGTGGCGGTGTAGGTGATGCCGCAATAGCAGGAGCCCGATTGGCCGGGGCCAGCATCATCATTGCGGTTGACATTGACGACCGAAAACTCGAGCTTGCCCGAGAGTTCGGCGCTACTCACACCGTTAACTCACGTAACCGCGATGCCGTCGAAGGTATCCAAGAATTCACCGGCGGCTTCGGTGCCGATGTTGTGATAGACGCCGTAGGGCGTCCAGAAACCTACGAAGCTGCTTTCTACGGGCGTGATCTCGCCGGCACCGTCGTGTTGGTCGGTGTCCCAGATCCGACAATGCGACTAGATCTGCCGCTCATTGATGTCTTCGGTCGCGGTGGCTCACTTAAGTCAAGTTGGTACGGGGATTGCCTACCATCGCGCGACTTCCCGATGCTAATTGATCTGTATCTGCAAGGCCGGCTGCCTTTGGATCGATTTGTTTCAGAGGAAATTTCCCTCGATGAGGTTGAAGAGGCTTTCGCGAAGATGCACAGAGGAGAAGTTCTTCGGTCGGTTGTGGTTCTCTGATGTCACCTCGCATCGAAAACATTGTTACTAGCGGAACATTTTCGCTCGACGGCGGCACCTGGGAAGTTGATAACAACGTTTATCTAATCGGTGACGACGCCGAGGTTATTGTCATCGACCCAGCCCACGATCGCGCTGCAATTCTTGATGCGATCGGCAGCCGCAAGGTTTCTGGTGTCATCTGCACGCACGGACATGATGATCACATTGGCCAGGCAGTAGTGATCTCAGAGATGACCGGGGCACCGATCCACTTACATCCTGACGATCTGATGCTTTGGGAGGTAGTACATCCCGGAGTCGTACCCACCGAGCTAAGCGACGGCCAAACCATCGAAGTTGCCGGGCTTTCGGTGAAAGTCCTGCATACTCCGGGCCATTCCCCAGGCGGAGTCTGCCTGTACATCCCAGAACTCGATGTTCTGATCTCCGGTGACACCCTCTTCCAAGGCGGACCTGGTGCGACCGGTAGATCATTTAGTGACTTCCCCACGATCCTGGAATCCATCCGCGAGAAAATTCTGACCCTTCCCGGTGGCACCCAAGTGCTACCCGGTCACGGTGGTGAAACCACCGTCTCGGGCGAAGCTGCGGATTACCAAGCTTGGGTAGCGCGCGGTCACTAACCACGAATGCTTGCCATCATTTGCGCATTTCACTGAAAACTGAAAGGCCCCAATGCCCGGAGTACCACTTTCACTTCTCGACCTGGCCATTGTTGGGCCAAATGAATCCATTCGCGAGAGTCTCGACGGGTGCGTGCAGATTGCCCAGCTTGCAGAAGACCTCGGCTACCAACGCGTCTGGTACGCCGAGCACCACAACATGGCGACGATCGCATCTTCAGCCACGTCGGTTCTTATTGCACATGTAGCAGCCAATACCAAAAGTATTCGACTCGGCTCCGGTGGCATCATGTTGCCAAACCACTCACCGCTTGTCATCGCTGAGCAGTTTGGAACTCTTGCCACCTTGCACCCGGGTCGTATAGATCTCGGCCTCGGGCGCGCGCCCGGTTCAGACCGAAACACGATGCGGGCGCTCAGGCGGCACCCACAAACCGCCGAGAACTTTCCGCAAGATGTCTTAG
>JBIIOU010000045.1:0-13381 GCA_044336815.1 Candidatus Nanopelagicales bacterium
AGGGTCGGTTAAGAAACTGCAGTGACTTGCACAATAAAGATCAAAGTTTCATCGGGCTCAATTCCAGACCCTTGAGGAGGGGTGGCTCCATAACCGAGAGAACCAGGAATCAGCAATAGCCGCTCGCCGCCCACATTCATCCCGGGTAAACCATCTGTCCAGCCTTGAATCAAGCCACCTGGAGTGAGCGGGAAGGCGGCCGGCGCTCCTCGGGCCCAAGAGGAGTCGAACATGGTTCGGCTGCTCAAACCGATACCGCAGTAGTTGACCTCAACTGTTGCACCTAATGCAACTGGAGCTCCGTCGCCAACTACTAAATCAAGGGACCCAAGTTCAGTAGCCGCGGCCGCATTCGCAGCTACGGTAACCCTTGGTACTCCGGCGGGGTCCAACTGCACTACTACGCCGCCAAGTTCCTGACCATCTATTGGCGCTGACTGCTCTGGCACCGGAGGTTGCGCCAAGGCGCAATCAGTGGTGGCGAAGGGAGAAGACGCCGCATCGGTAGCCGGCGCACTACTCGCTACCGGTTCACTAGTTGAACCACTTGAACAACCGGCCAAAATCAAGCCGATACCCAGGGCAGTCACCGCGGTAAATGAAAAAACCTTCTTTGATGTGCGCATTGGAGTACCTTAACCCGTTGTCACATGCTGGCCATCAGGCGCTCAACGCGCTCATCCACGGCCAGGAATGGGTCCTTGCACAGAACCGTTCGCTGGGCTTGGTCATTTAACTTAAGGTGCACCCAATCCACTGTGAAATCGCGGTGTTTTTCTTGGGCGCGCCGCACAAAATCACCACGCAATTTGGCACGAGTGGTCTGTGGCGGGATTGATTTCGCGGCAAAAACATCTATATCCCGAGAGACTCGGTCCACAAGACCCCTTTGCTCCATAATCGAGAAAAGCCCGCGGTTCCGCGAAATATCGTGGTAAGCGAGATCCAATTGGGCGATTCGCGGGGAGGCCAGAGTCAGGTCGTGCTTGACCATGTAGCGCTCCAAAAGACGTAATTTAATCGCCCAGTCAATTTCCCGGTCGATAAGTGACAAGTCCCCGCCCTCGATCGCTTTTAGTGCTCGCCCCCAAAGTTCAAGTACCCGTGAGATCGTGACATCGGTGGCCAGCCCACGACGATCAGCGAAATCAGCGGCTTTCTCGTAGTACTCCCACTGGATGTCCAGGGCGGACAACTCACGTCCTGTACTCAACTTGACGGTCTTATGACCGGTCAGATCGTGGCTCATTTCACGGATTGCCCTGATCGGGTTTTCCAAAGACATATCTCGCATCACCACACCGGCTTCGATCATTCGAAGCACGAGATCAGCGGTACCCACTTTGAGTAGCGTGGTTACTTCGCTCATATTTGAATCACCAACAATTACGTGCAACCGACGGTACAACTCCGCATCAGCATGTGGCTCGTCGCGGGTGTTAATAATCGGGCGTGAGCGGGTGGTAGCACTTGACACCCCTTCCCAGATGTGATCCGCGCGCTGACTCACGCAGTACTGCGCGCCGCGTGGGGTCTGAAGCACTTTTCCAGCGCCGGTGATGATCTGCCGCGAGACCAGAAATGGAATCAATTGGTCGGCCATTTTACCAAACTCTCCGTGCCGTTCGATCAAGTAATTTTCGTGACAACCATAGGAGTTACCCGCTGAGTCGGTATTGTTCTTAAAGAGGTAAATATCGCCGCTGATGCCCTCGTCATGCAATCGCTGTTGTGCATCAGCTACAAGACCTTCAAGTATCCGCTCCCCTGCGCGATCGTGCACAACAAGTTGCTCGATGCTGTCGCATTCGGCCGTTGCATACTCTGGATGCGAGCCAACATCTAGGTAGAGGCGAGAACCGTTGCCTAAAAACACATTGCTGCTTCGGCCCCAGGACACTACCCGTCTAAATAGATACCGGGCCACTTCATCGGGGCTAAGGCGCCGTTGCCCCTTAAACGTGCACGTGACTCCATATTCAGTCTCAATACCGAATATCCGCCGGTCCATAACCACACCATATGCCAAAATTAGTTGATGAGCTCACTCATCTTGCTGGCGCTGATCCGGTTAAAAGTGCGACGTGGACGGTTGCGGTCAAGTACCGCCACTTCTAGCTGCGCCGCCGTCAGGACGCGAACTTCCTCGGACCCAAATTTCTCCAATAGGTCAACCGCCAGCCTGACTGCTTGCGCCAAAGTTAGACCGGTGCGCCACGCGTCGGCTAAGGCTGCACTGATGGCCTCGGCCGAGCCACCCATGGCCACATAGCCATGCTCATCGGCCACTGATCCATCAAAACTCAACCGATACAGCTGATCTAGATCTTCGGTTGCACCGACCTCCGCGACGACAATCTCAACTTCATACGGCTTTGGCGTCTCACTAAATATTGTCCCGAGGGTTTGCGCGTAGGCATTTGCCAGACTCCTGCCGGTGACGTCACTTCGGTCATATGCGTATCCACGCATATCAGCGAGCCGAACTCCAGCCACCCGTAAGTTTTCAAACTCGTTGTACTTACCGACAGCAGCGAATCCGATACGGTCGTAAATTTCGCTGATCTTATGCAACGCCCTCGAAGGGTTCTCCGCGACGAACAAGATGCCGTCGTCGTACTCAAGAACAATTACACTACGACCACGAGCAATGCCTTTTCGCGCAAAGTCAGCCTTATCTTTAATAATTTGTTCGGGCGACACATAGAAAGGGACGCTCATGTCGTACCACCCATTATGACTTTCGCAATTGGCCCGTCTGGACGTTCCATCCGTTGCGCCACGATCCTTGATGACTTGGCAGCAATATCTGACTCCGCGACGATCTGGACGCCATCGGCATTGACAACCGCGACTACCGGGAAGATACGCCGCGCAATATCTGGCCCACCCGTTGCGCTGTCGTCGTCAGCTGCGTCATAAAGAGCCTCGAGTGCAATCGCGATCGCTTCGTCGACGCTTATGCTGGATTGGTACAGCTTCTTCAGAGATCCACGCGCAAAGAAAGCGCCTGACCCAACAGCGTAGAAATCATGCTCTTCATAACGGCCACCAGTGACGTCATAGGAAAATATGCGGCCGCGACTACGGCTGAGGTCATACCCCGCAAGCAGTGGCACCACGGCCAAACCTTGCATGGCAAGCCCCAAATTACCGCGCAGCAGAGTTGAGAGCCGATTAGCCTTGCCATCAAGGGACAGGGAAAGACCTTCGATCTTTTCGTAATGCTCAAGTTCAACTTGAAACAACCGGACGAGCTCAATCGCGATTCCGGCGGTACCGGCTATCCCAATCATCGAGTGCTCATCGGCAACGAAAACCTTTTCAATATCTCGTTGAGCAATGACATTACCCATGGTTGCTCGCCGGTCGCCAGCCATCACCGCACCAAAGTCACCGCGTAACGAAACGATGGTCGTTCCATGTGGCGCCAAAGCGTTAGCATCGGCAGAGCTCATTGTCATGCGGCCCGGGAGCACGTCAGGGGCAAGATCTGCCAGGAAGTCAGCAAATGATGACGATCCGGTAGCCAGATATGCCTGTGGGAGACCAAGATGCGAGTTCATTGCCCACCTTTTTGGACAAATGACTTCACGAAGTCTTCAGCATTTTCCTCGAGTACCTCATCAATTTCATCCAAGATCGAATCCACATCAGCATCAAGATTAGATCTGTTAGCGGGCTCGGCTGATTTGGTATCGATCTCATCGGGCGTGGTTTCACGGCCGGTGCGGCGTTCGGCCTTCTCCTGCTTGGGCATGGCCATAGGTTATCCGCATCGGGGCTTCTCGCGCACTTCCCTACCTCGCAGGCGCTAATGAGACATCCTCGAGCCCCGGGAACACGATCCAAATCAACTAACAATGACAGTCGAGTTCGACTTGGTGGCTACCGCCAGGTCATCACTCACCGGGGCTTGAACTCAAAGCGTCAACAAGATCTTGCGCGGTAGTGCAGGAATTCAGCAATGCTTCGACATGTGCTTTGGTGCCACGATTTGGCTCGAGAGTCGGGACCCGCAGCAGTGATTGGCTTTCCTGAATGTCGAACACGACTGAGTCCCAGGATGCGGCGGCAATGGACTCTGGGTACCTGCGAATGCATTCACCACGAAAGTACGCCCTGGTGTCGGTCGGTGGATCTGTTACCGCGGCCAAAACTTGATCCTCGGTAAACATCCGGGTTAGCCGGCCGCGGTTTTCAAGCTTGGCGGCAAGCCCGCGTTCGGGGCGAATGTCGGCGTACTGCAGGTCGATTGCCTGCAACTTTGGTGAATCCCAACTTAGGTTGTCGCGGCTCCGGTAACTCTCAAGTAACTGCAGCTTTGCGATCCAGTCGACCTCATCGGCGCACGCCCAGATATCCGTGGACAGACGGTCTAACATGCCTTCCCAGCGAGCCAACACATCAAGTGATTGCTCATCCAAGTCAGCACCATACTTCTCGGCGCAATATTTACTAGCCAATTGCCAAAACTCACGCTGGATTTCGATGGCATTGAGCCGGCGTCCGCGCTCGAGTGTTAACTGATGTGTCAACGTTGGATCATGGCTCACCTTGTGGATCTCACGTACTGAGTTTTGAGGCATGAAATCGTGACCGTCAAGAAATCGGTCCTCAATCATTGAAAGCACCAGCGCGGTTGTGCCCATCTTCAGATAGGTCGCGGTGTCACTAAGGTTCGCGTCACCAACGATTACGTGGAGCCTGCGGTGAAACTCAGGGTCGGCATGGGGTTCGTCACGGGTATTGATGATCGGCCGTTTCAAGGTGGTCTCGAGACCAACTTCTACTTCGAAGAAATCAGCGCGCTGACTTATTTGATAGCGAAGTTCGCGACCGTCCTGGCCTATCCCGAGGCGTCCGGCGCCGGTGAAGATTTGGCGGGTAATGAAAAACGGTATTAGCGATCGGACGATGTCCGCAAATGGTGTCGCGCGGTGCATTAGGTAGTTCTCGTGACACCCGTAAGAGGCGCCCTTGTTATCCGTGTTGTTCTTATAAAGCAATATCGGAAGGCCGCCAACCCTGGACGCTGCCAAGCGAGCGGCGGTGTCCATAACCATCATGCCGGCTCGATCCCAAAGCACGGCATCCCTTGGATTCGTAACCTCTGGCGCGGAGTACTCGGGGTGTGCGTGATCGACATAGAGTCGGGCGCCATTGGCCAAAATAACATTAGCCATGCCAAGGTCGTCATCGGTTAATTGCGATAGATCTGCCTCAGCACGTGACATGTCGAATCCGCGGGCATCACGCAGCGGGTATTCGGCATTGAAGTCCCATTTCGGACCGCGCCTCAACCCGGGCAGTGCGTAATTCGAATATGCATTAACGATCTGCGAGGACGCAACCATTGGATTAGCCATAGGTTGTCCGGTGACCGAAATCCCGTATTCGGTCTCAATCCCCATGATCCGATGAACGCTCACCTAGGTCTCATGAGATCAAAGGTATTGGCCGGTATTTGAGATGGTGGCGATCGAGCGTCCGGCCTCGCTACCCTTCTTGCCCTGAATCAGGGTACGGATGAACACAATCCGCTCACCCTTCTTACCCGAGATCCGAGCCCAGTCATCAGGGTTTGTGGTGTTAGGGAGATCTTCGTTTTCGCGGAATTCGTCGAGGCAAGCATCCAATACGTGATGGACTCGAATCCCTTTTTCGCCGGTGGCTAGGAAGTCTTTGATGGCAGATTTTTTAGCCCGGGAGACGATATTTTCTATCATCGCGCCAGAGTTGAAATCCTTAAAGTAGAGAATCTCTTTGTCACCATTGGCGTAGGTGACTTCAAGGAATTTATTCTCCTCGGCTTCGGAGTACATAAACTCAGCCGCGCTTTGAATCATTGCCGTGCAGGCCGCAACAGCATCGCCACCGTGCTCGGCTAAATCTTCGGCGTGAATCGGTAAGGTCGGCACCAAATATTTACTAAATATCTCTCGAGCGGCTTCTGCATCGGGACGGTCAATTTTAATCTTGACATCAAGACGCCCGGGCCGCAAGATCGCTGGATCAATCATGTCCTCGCGATTTGATGCACCAATCACAATCACATTATCGAGAGTTTCTACACCATCAATTTCACTCAGTAGCTGCGGAACGATTGTATTTTCAACGTCGCTAGACACCCCCGAGCCCCTGGTGCGAAATAGCGAATCCATTTCGTCGAAGAAAACGATTACCGGCATCCCCTCCGATGCTTTCTCGCGCGCCCGCTGAAAAACAAGCCGTATATGGCGTTCAGTCTCACCAACATACTTATTGAGTAGCTCTGGGCCTTTGATATTCAAAAAAAACGATCGGCCTTCCTCGCGCCCGGTTCGCTCAGCAACTTTCTTCGCCAATGAATTAGCGACCGCTTTCGCTATGAGTGTTTTACCGCAGCCCGGTGGCCCATAAAGCAAAATGCCCTTGGGTGCCTTGAGTGCATGCTCTGCATATAGCTCGGGGTGCATAAATGGCATTTCAACCGCGTCGCGGATGGACTCAATCTGCTCTCGCAACCCACCGATATCGCCATAGTCAATATCCGGCACCTCTTCGAGGATTAACTCTTCGACCTCGGCCTTGGGTACCTTCTCGTATACGTAGCCAGCGCGCACATCAAAAAGGAGTGAGTCACCAGCGCGAATCTTTGAGGTGCGCAGCGGCCCAGCCACGCGAACCACGCGCTCCTCATCGGTATGTCCGACAACAAGTGCGCGGTCGCCGTCACCGAGATACTCCTTGAAGGTCACGATTTCGCCGATATCTTCGAAAGTGCGAACGGCTACCACGTTCATCGACTCGTTGAGCATTACTTCCTGGCCGGGCTGTAGTGCTTCGGCATCAACACCTGGGCTGACCCCTACCCGCATCTTTTTACCACTAGCCATAATGTCTGCGGTGCCGTCGTCATGGAGGTGCAAGAAAGCAGCAAAACCACTCGGAGGCTCGGCTAACCGATCGACTTCTGCCTTTAAGGTGACGATCTGCTCACGGGCATCGCGCAAGGTACCGATGAGACGGTCGTTATGGTCTTTTTGGGCCGCTAATTCACCGCGCAGGTGAGCAAGGTCCGTGGGTGACGCGGATGATCCCGCTGCCTCTGACATGTTGCCTCCTACGTCACTACCTTGAATTTCGGATCCCTGCTCCGACCTTAACCGCACTGAGTGCTTTTCCGCGACATGGCTGGTCGCACTCGGGCGTCTCAGAAAATTCAAACACGTGGCCCTCAACCTGCTCGTTCCGTCAACAAAGACCCTTCAACCTGCTCGTTCCGTCAAATTTAGGCCGATATCTGACGGTTTCAGCAGGTACGAGGATTTACAGCACCGGCAGGTGGGCAATCGCAGAGCTAGCCTTCCGAGCCCGGCCCCGTGTAATCCGCTCCGTAAGCACCAGGGGCCGGCCTGCGTCGCCGGATCGGCATGAGGGCCCCCGGAGCAAGGCGCCTGGCCGCCACTAAAAAGCCCGTGTGCCCACTCATGCGATGGTCAGGGCGTACTGACAGCCCATCTAGGTGCCAAGTTCGGACAAGTGACTCCTCGGCCCTTGGCTCGGTCCAGTCACCTGCCAGTCTCATGGTTTCAACAAGTTTGGACAGTTGCGTGGCAGTAGCCACGTAACCCACTAGCACTCCGCCTGGTTCTAGTGCTGCGGCTGCCATCGGCAGGCAGTCCCACGGCGCCAGCATGTCGAGAATTACCGCGTCTAGGCCGGTGTCCACAAGATTGTCTTCAAGGTCGCCCACGGTCAATCGCCAACAAGTTGGTAGGCCGCCGAACCAAGTGGCAACATTTCGAGTAGCGACCTCTGCAAAATCTGCGCGACGTTCAAAGCTATGGACTTCACCGCTGTCGCCAACTGCGCGTAAAAGCGAGCAAGTGAGCGCACCGGAACCAACTCCAGCCTCGGCCACCGACATGCCGGGACCGAGCCCGGCTAAACCGATTATTCGGGCCGAATCCTTTGGATAAATTACGGCTGCACCTCTCGGCATACTTAGAACGAAGTCATCGAGAAGTGGCCGTAAAGCTAAATACTCGGTACTTCCGGAGTTCGAAATAACCGACCCTTGAGCCAGACCGATGAGTTCATCATGCTCGATAGCACCGCGGTGGCTATGAAATGATTTACCGGGCACCAAAGTGATCGTATGCATCCGCCCCTTCGGGTCGGTCAATTGCACAAGATCGCCAGCAATAAACGGACCACTTCGGGCGCTATTGGTAACCGAGACCGGCTCGGTTGAAAACGGTGCGTGGGCGCGTGCCATTCGTCGAACACTAGTAGGTGCTACTGGGCCTAGGCTGCGGCCATGACGCAACTACAGGGAGCCGGTGCACTCGCCGACTACCCCACCTCGCTTTCGCCCTCGCGAGCCGGTGACTTCATGACCTGCCCATTGCTTTTTAGATTTCGGTCAATTGACCAATTGCCGCAAACTCCATCGCCGGCCGCGTTGCGCGGAACCATGGTGCACCGAGCCCTGGAGTTGCTATTTGACCTACCTGTTCACGAGCGCACGGTTGCGGAAGCCACAAAATTGCTGCAGCGCGCATGGGAGGAGTTGGTAGTCGCCGAACCCGGATCCGCAGCGGTTCTGCGGGCTGAGTTATCCCTCGCGGAGGATGCACCTTCGGCCCAGGTCGCCGCAGCGGTAATCGCCCCGGCGGCAACCTTCATTGATAGCTACTTTGGCTTGGAGAACCCGCAGCGCCTCGAACCCCATGAACGTGAGTTCGGGATCTCGGTCGAGATTACCGATAATTTCACCATTCGAGGTTTTATTGATCGGGTCGATCGCACCCCGGCTGGTGATATTCGAATTGTTGATTACAAAACCGGTCGGGCCCCAAGCGCGCGGTACGAGGACAAGGCGATGTTCCAGATGCGCTTTTATGCCCTCGCGTGGTGGCGCCTAACCGGTGTCGTCCCGAAGATGTTGCAGTTGGTCTATTTGGGCAGCAAAAGCCTACTGCGCTACGAACCAACCGAAAGTGACCTCGAAGCCACCGAAGCGAAAATCCTTGGCTTGCGGGCCGCGATCAATTCAGCTGCACAAAGTGGAGTCTTCGTCCCCACCACTTCGAAACTATGTGACTGGTGTAGCTACCGAGACCTGTGCCCGGCTTGGGGAGGGACTCCCCCGGCGCTCCCGCCGGTAAGTTTATGGGCTGTAATTCCTGTCCGCGGCGGACTCGTAACTTAGATCAGTTCGAGGTCGCAAGCTTCCAAAGACTTTCAAAGCTGTGTCCAGCCAAACTCTTTACTCGGCTGGCCGAGGTAAAATCAGCAAATGGCACTAAGTGCTCAATGGCGACAACCTTGCATCCGGCTTCAATTGCAGCAAGTACCCCGGTTCTGGAATCCTCAACTGCAAGGCAGTCACTCGGTGTCGCCCCCAGCCTCGTGGCTGCAGTCTGGAAGGGTTCTGGATGCGGTTTCGGTTTACCTACCTCGTCACCTACGACCAGCACACCGAAAGGGTCATAGCCAAGGTCGGTGATGATCCCACGGTGTGCGCCCTGCACTACGGAGCGCGGGGAGTTGGTGACAAGCGCCAGCGGTAGATTCAAGGCGCGGGCACTCGCAACCAGATCGCGCGCACCGGGCATCCACGGAATGTCACCGAGTCCATATTGCTCGAGTACCTGAGCCATGAGATGGGCCTCAACCCATGCGCTGTCAAATTGTTCGGCAGCACTCGTGCTCAACTTCGAGCGCATATATGCAACAACGCGAACAACTGGGCCACCCAGACAGTGCTCTTGATCGCTTTGATCCCAGCCACATCCCATGACTTGCATGGTGTTGGTCTCGGCAATTAGCCAAAGGGGTTCAGAGTCGAGCAGGGTGCCGTCCATATCGAAGAGCACCGCACTAGGTGACTCAGGTGGCATTGAAATATTTGGCCTCTGGGTGGTGCACGATGATTGCGCTCGTTGACTGTTCGGGATGCAGTTGGAACTCTTCTGAGAGTTCGACGCCAATGCGAGCTGGATCCAAAAGTTTCACTATCTCGGTCTGTTGCTCCAGATCAGGGCAAGCGGGGTAGCCAAATGAATACCTCGAACCGCGATAGCCCTGCTTGGAGATCAGCGCGTCCATATCCGGGTTATCTTCGGCGGAGAGGCTAAGTTCTTCACGAATGCGCGCATGCCAAAATTCAGCAAGGGCCTCGGTTAACTGCACCGACAGGCCATGTAGCTCGAGGTAATCGCGGTAAGCGTCAGCGGCAAAGAGTTTGCCGGTGGCATTTGACGCCGCTTGGCCCATCGTCACCACATGGAATGCGACAACGTCGAGTTGGCCAGAGGCTTGATCGCAGAAGAAATCCGAAAGGCAAAGATGACGATCACGCCGCTGCCTGGGGAACGTGAACCGGACCCGTTCCTTGCCCTCGTCCGGCCCTTCGTGCCAAACCACAACCAGGTCATCACCCTCGGAGTAGCACGGAAAGTATCCATAGACAACAGCCGGCTCAATCATTGCTTCGGTTGGAATGCGATCAAGCCAGTATCGAAGCCGCGGCAAGCCCTCGCTCTCAGCAAGTTCGGCATAGGACGGGCCATCACCGCGACTGGCTTTCAACCCCCATTGGCCAAGGAAGAGTGCACGTTCATCCAAATACGGGGTGTAGTCGGAGAGTGCGACTCCACGCACTACCCGGCTTCCCCAAAACGGCGGTTTGGGAATCGAAACATCTCGGGCTACATCAGAGCGCGCCGGCATATCGACCAATTCGGTGGTCTTTGGCTTAATAACCTGCTGAACACGGCGTTCGCGGCGCGCTGGCAGTGCCGCGCCGGCCTCACCGCGTTTGATCGCCATAAGCGAATCCATTAGTCGAAGGCCTTCGAATGCATCTCGCGCATAACGCACATCGCCCTGATAGATATCGCCTAGATCTTGCTCAACGTAGGCCCGAGTTAGGGCCGCTCCACCGAGAAGAACCGGGTAGCGATTAGCAATACCTCGCGCATTCATCTCTTCAAGGTTTTCGCGCATAATCACGGTGCTCTTAACGAGCAAACCACTCATACCAATTGCATCGGCTGAATTTTGATCGGCTGCGTCAAGAATGGCCGAAATCGGCTGCTTAATGCCAATATTTACTACGTTGTAACCATTATTAGTCAAGATAATATCGACGAGATTCTTGCCAATGTCGTGCACGTCGCCCTTCACGGTCGCGAGCACCATTGTGCCTTTACCCGACTCATCAGCTTTGTCCATATGTGGCTCAAGGTAGGCAACCGCAGTTTTCATTACCTCAGCACTCTGGAGCACGAAGGGCAACTGCATTTCGCCCGAAGCAAATAAATCACCGACAGTCTTCATCCCTGAGAGAAGGGTGTCATTGACGATCTCTAAGGCCGGACGATCAAGCAACGCTTCGTCTAGATCGGTTTCGAGGCCCATTCGCTCACCATCGATAATTCGGCGCTCGAGTCTTTCAAAAAGTGGAAGGGCAGCCAGTTCTTGGGCCCGGGTCTCAGCGCTCGACTTCGCCTCTACTCCGTCGAAGAGTTCCAGATAGCGCTGCAGGGGGTCGTAGCTAACTATGTTGTTTTCGTCGTAACGGCGGCGGTCATAAACCAGATCAAGAGCCACGGCGCGCTGCTCATCGGGGATGCGACTCATTGGCAAGATCTTTGACGCGTGCACAATTGCTGAATCCAGGCCCGCTTCAACACACTCATGTAAGAACACGGAATTAAGAACCTGTCGAGCTGCCGGGTTCAGGCCAAAGGACACATTTGAAAGCCCAAGGGTTGTCTGCACCGTCGGGTACATGGTCTTCAGGGTTCGAATTGCTTCAATGGTTTCCATACCGTCGCGACGAGTTTCCTCTTGGCCCGTAGCAATCGGAAACGTGAGCGTGTCGACGAGGATCGAATCAACGCTCATACCCCAATTAGTGGTGAGGTCCTTGATAAGCCGGTCGGCGACTCGAACTTTCCATTCAGCAGTTCTCGCCTGACCTTCTTCGTCAATTGTCAATGCCACAACCGATGCACCGTGCTCCTGTACGAGGGGCATGATCTTCCCAAAGCGCGACTCTGGTCCATCGCCATCTTCGTAATTAACTGAGTTAACAATGGCGCGCCCACCCAACATCTCGAGGCCCGCCTCAACCACCGAAGCTTCGGTTGAGTCAAGCATGAGTGGCAGCGTTGACGCGGTGGCGAAACGGCTAACGAGATTCTTCATGTCGGCTACGCCGTCACGGCCAACATAGTCAATGCAGACGTCAAGGACGTGAGCTCCGTCGCGAATTTGGGCGCGTGCGATGTCAACGCAGTTGTCCCAATTCTCGTCCAACATTGCATCGCGAAATGCCTTTGAGCCGTTGGCGTTTGTGCGCTCACCGATGGTTAGGTAGGTGGTGTCTTGACGGAAGGGAACCGCTTGATAGAGCGAGGAGGAGCTCGCTTCGAAATGCGGACTACGTGATTTTATCTCCCGGCCGCGGACGCGATCGACTACGTGCCGCAGGTGCTCGGGGGTGGTACCGCAACAACCACCGACCAAATTGAGCCCGAATTCAGCCGTGAAAGTGTCGTGGGCGTCGGCCAATTCACTAGGGGTAAGCGGGTAGTACGCGCCCCCTGCCGCCAACACCGGGAGCCCTGCATTTGGCATGCACGAAAGCCAAATCGGCGAGGTCTTTGCGAGCGTGCGCAAATGCTCGCTCATCTCAGTAGGCCCGGTTGCGCAGTTAAGCCCAATCATGTCGATCTTCAGTGGCTCAAGGGCTGTTAATGCTGCACCAATCTCTGTGCCAAGCAGCATGGTGCCGGTGGTCTCAACTGTCATTTGAGCAATAACGACTATGTCTTTGCCGCTTGCCGCTATTGCCCTCTTGGCACCAATCAACGCGGCCTTGGCTTGCAACAGGTCCTGTGCAGTTTCGATCAAAATGGCATCTGCGCCGCCGTCAATTAGGCCAGCGGTTTGGGTCTGGTAATTATCACGCAAGAGCGCGAATGGCGCATGACCAAGGGACGGAAGCTTGGTACCCGGACCCACCGAGCCAAGCACCCAGCGTGGTCGATCCGGGGTTGACCAGCCGTCGGCAACTTCGCGCGCAATCTCGGTGCCCGCGCGCGCTAGTTCGTAGATTCGATCTGAAATGTCATATTCACCCAGGTTCGCGTAATTGGCCCCAAAGGTGTTGGTCTCGACTGCGTCAACACCTACTTCAAAGTACGCGTCATGGATGCCGGCAACCACTTCAGGGCGGGTCACATTCAAGATCTCGTTGCAGCCCTCGTAACCTTGGAAATCATCAAGACTTGGGTCGGCCGCTTGCAACATGGTGCCCATTGCTCCGTCGGCCACTACGACACGGGTGGAAAAGGCTTGGCGCAAAGTTTCAACCATGATC
>JBIIOU010000210.1:0-3382 GCA_044336815.1 Candidatus Nanopelagicales bacterium
CTTGGCGAATACCGTGTGCATGAAACCACTCACTATGAACTGGATACCAACCGGTAAAAAGAGCATCCAGCGCATTGCCGAATCGGCGAAATCATCAGTTTCGAGACTTCCTGGTGGCGCCCAACCTAGGAGTGCGAATACCCACGCCAACACCAGCACTAGCGGAATAATGAGTACACCCACACGTGAAGGTTACCACCCTGAGTGCGCACGTTTTGGTCGTGAAATCGCCCAAAAATGCAGTTTTCACGACAATAACGTGCGCACTCACGAAAGTCTCCGGTGTGCCGGCGGTCAACCCAAGCTGATTGGTTTTATTAGATCCGCCCAAATCACAATTACACCCATGCAAACCAACGCGGCGGCCACCACGTAGGCGACCGGCAGCAAACGAGCAATATCAACAGGCCCAGGATCTGAGCGGCCTCTGACTTTGGCGATCCACCTGCGCAACCCCTCATATAGGGCCCCGGCAACATGGCCACCGTCCAGAGGTAATACCGGCAACAGGTTAAATAAAAATAGGAATAGATTCAATGAGGCCGCTAGGCCTAAGAAGGTAGCGGCTTTTGACATTAATGGTTCATCCATAGCGGCGATCTCACCACCAAGTCGGCTAACTCCCACCACGCTCACGGGGCTGTCGATAGCACGTTCACCACCGCCAATCAAGGTATCCATAACTAGTTCATACAGGCGCACGGGTAGTGAGATCAGGGCTTTCACGGACGCAGCCGTGATATCCCACATATAGCCAGGCACAGTTGCCCACGACTGGGAGACAAACTCAAATTCCGGACGCATGCCGATGTACCCAGAAGTTGCTGTCTCGCCGGTGGGGTTACCGCGGTCGTCATATACCGGCCGATCAATCGTGGCGATTGCGATCGGCACTTCCATCACTTGGTCGGCGCGAATAAAAGTCAAAGTGGCGGTTGTGCCCCCATGGGCTCTGATCCAAGTTGTGGCTTGATCCCACGTGGTGAACGATTCGCCATCAATGGCTGTGATGACATCGCCATCAACTAGCCCTGCCGCAGCAGCTGGAGCCAGCTCTGTACCTGTTGGGCACTGCCCAGACGGCAACGATGCACCCGTTGGCTGCGCGAGCGAAGGCGTGCATGGCACTACTCCTGCTACCTGCAAGCTCGCCTGCGGCAGGCCTATACCAACCAGCATGATCGTGAAGAGCACAAACGCGAACAGCAAGTTCATCACTGGACCGCCGAGCATGACCACTATTTTTTTACGAACAGGTAATTTGTAGAAGACTCGGTTAGCATCTGCCGGGCCAACGTCATCCAGTGACTGCTTTCGCGCGTCAGCAATCATCGCGCCGAACTTCCCGGTGGTCATGCTGCGGGGCGCCCCGGTTGGATCATCCTTGGCTGGTGGGATCATCCCGATCATCCGAATATAGCCACCTAGGGGTATCCCTTTTAGACCATAAGCTGTCTCTCCCTTGGTCTTAGACCAAATCGTGGGCCCAAATCCGATCATGTATTCGGTGACTTTGACCCCGAACTTCTTGGCCGGCAGCAGGTGGCCAATTTCATGTAATGCGATTG
The DNA here is from genome assembly GCA_044336815.1 of Candidatus Nanopelagicales bacterium. Lineage (GTDB taxonomy): Bacteria > Actinomycetota > Actinomycetes > S36-B12 > S36-B12. The sequence goes on from JBIIOU010000210.1 coordinate 1,569, forward strand.
AAGCCCCGATAAGTAGGATGAAAATGATGATGCCAAGTACCTGCAACATCAGTGCCTACCTTCCAGAGCAATCTCACGCGACCGCTCACGAGCCCAAGTATCTGCTGCTATGACGTTTTCGAGGCTTACTTCGTTCCCGGGCACCCACGCCCCTCCGGCGGTCAGATTTTTACCCCCGAGGTGCTCATCTAGTACTCGCGCAACCGTATCGACGATATCCAAGAACCCGATCTCCCCTGCCAAGAACGCCGCGACACTCGCTTCGTCAGCACCATTGAAGACCGCAGGCGCCGTGCCCCCTTGGCTACCAGCCAACCGCGCCAAGCCGATCGCCGGAAAAGCTTCGTCATCAAGTGGGAAGAAATCCCAGCTGGTGGCGGTTGTCCAATCGCAAGCGGGGCCAGCCCCGGCAACTCGACCTGGCCATGTAAGCCCGAGAGCTATGGGTATTCGCATATCCGGTGGGCTCACCTGGGCAAGTGTTGAACCATCAACGAACTCCACCATGGAGTGAACCACCGACTGTGGATGCACCACGACCGTTATTGCCTCAAGTGGCAAGTCGAATAACAGGTGCGCCTCAATTAGCTCAAGGCCCTTATTCATCAACGTGGCCGAATTAATGGTGACCAGCGGACCCATAGTCCAGGTCGGATGATCTAATGCCTGGGCCGGGGTCACGTCCACTAGCTCGGCTCGAGATCGGCCGCGAAATGGCCCGCCGCTAGCGGTAAGCACTAAACGGCGTACTTCGGCCGCAGCACCACCGCGAAGTGCCTGCGCGATTGCCGAGTGCTCCGAATCCACGGGGACTATCTGGCCTGGCGCGGCAAGATTTTTCACCAGGGCGCCCCCGATTATCAGCGACTCCTTATTAGCCAAGGCCAAAATATGGCCGGCACTTAGTGCTGCCAATGTTGGCTCGAGCCCGGCCGCACCCGCGATTCCATTTAGCACCACATCACATGGCCATTCGGCTAATTGCGATGCCGCGTTTGGCCCAGCAAAAATCGCCGGCAACTTGAATGCACCTACCGCATATCCTCGCTCCTGCGCTTGCGCATACAGAGCCAGTTGTAACTCCTGCGCCGTCGTTGCCCGAGCGACGGCGACCGCTTCGACCTCAAAATCAAGTACTTGCTGGACCAATTTTGGGATGTCGGCCCCGGTTGAAGATAAGCCCACGATCTTAAAAAGATCCGGGTTGCGCGCGGCAACATCTAGGGCTTGAGTACCAATCGAACCGGTACTACCCAAGATGACGATACGCCGGGTCACGTTATTCGCCGCGGCGGCTATCCCCGAAATCGCGATCGGGTTCGGTCCCAAAATACTGCTGCGCCAAGCGAAGTACTTGGCGGTCGGTTAAGTCGTCAATATCGCAGCGCACCTCAGCGACCAACTTGGCAGCGACCCCCGAGAAGTGCTTCTCGGCGTATGCAACAAAGTGGTGGCTCGCATTCGCTTTGCCATTGCCGTGCCCTAGTAGTAAGAAGGCTTCGGACTTACCCAAGTACTCAGCCAAGGATTTCCAGTACTCATCATTGTCATCGCGGTAAGTGCCATCTGGGTTACCCGCCTTGGCGTGCAGGTGGCGAAAGTAACCCTGGGGGTCATCTGCCACTATGCGCTCAGGACGGCCCTGCGGATCCGCATCAATGGCCCAAATCCGGGTTTCATGAAAGTCAATTGCCGCAACTAAAATACTCATACTTAGTCTTCCTCGCCTGGAGTCTTAACAGTGGTCGGAGCATCCGGTCCATAGCCGGCATGCTTGAGCATCCGGCGAAAATCGATTACCTGCTCGATGGATA
>JBIIOU010000211.1:0-3373 GCA_044336815.1 Candidatus Nanopelagicales bacterium
AAATTGGTAAGGCTTGGTCACCTGGTGCGGTAAGCAAGATCTCCTCACTGTCACCATCGGTGAAGAGACGCACTGTTACTTGCTCGCCCGGGTAAGCAAGGGCAGTGATTCGAAGTGCCTCGCTGATGAAATTTGGGAGTGGGTCCGTTCGCCTAGCGGCCGATAGCGCGGCGGCATCAACACTGATCCCGGCGGCACCGGCGTCAGCGACCATGCTCTGAATCGCATTCCACATTGCGGAGGGCGCCATGTCGGCGAACCCCAAAGTAACGCGAATTCGGCTTTCTTCTGCTGCTGCACGCGCCCGGGTAGAGGGGGCAAGTGGATCAATCACCCCGGAGGCGATCCCGACGAGGAGTGATCTCGCTCCATCACTTACCCGACTCCAGCTAGCAGTGGTAGCAGTCTGCTTCGCAAGTTCAGCTTGCTGTTCAGCTGCTCGCGCCCAAAGCACCTCGGCATCTTGACGCTTGATGTCAAACTGTTTGAAAAGGCGCCCCGCGGTATACATCCCGCCAAGGGTGTAGGCAATTGTTACGAAAATCGACATCGCCGGCACGCCGCGGCAGTCGTTGGGCAGGCCCCAGATTAAGAAGATTCCAAGGAAGGTCAAAGCGGGCAACACGAAGAGCCGCAGCCGGTTGCCCGCGAGTGCAAAAATAGTCAGGACGATACCGCCGGTGATTGAGTTTATGAGCCAGTGCACCGCTGACGATGAATTGCAGCCATCGAGGCTCGTGTAAGCAACAAGTAAAGTTATGCCTGCCATCACGAAAGTCGCCACGGCTAGGGCAACCCGCCTAGGTGAACTCCAGAAAATCGCAAGTGCGATGTTGAATGCAAAGAAGATCAAGAAAGCGATCAGAGTTGGCCAGCTAGGGGTGAGTTGCGGGGTGAGTGCCCAGATCGTCACGAAGCCAAATATCGACGGGCTGATGATGCAAATTCGGGCTAGAAGTGATCGGGTCACTGACTCCAAACTCGGCTCACTTGGTAACTCGAGTGCCGCCCTTGTAGTGAGGGGAAAACTGAGAGTAAGAGTTGTGCCACCGCCACCGGGAGGATCTACTTCGGCACTGCCGCCGAGTGCGGTCATTGATGCCCGGATGGTATTTTGAAGCCCGAAGCGCTCAAGGTCCTGTGAGCTCATGCCCCGCCCGTTGTCCTTGACCCTGATGAAGAGTGAGTCGCCCTCTTCGGTGACCCTTATTTCGGCCCATGTCGCTGCTGCGTGAAGCTCGATGTTGCGTAAGGCTTCGACCAGTGCATCGCGTGCTGCACCGGCTAGTTGCGATGGTAGCTCAATGTCATTGGAGATAGTGACACTGGGTTGGACACTGCGCACCCCGGAGGCAATGATCGCATCGGCGATCACTGAAGACAGAAATTGCGGTGCAGTGCTTCGCATCTCAAGGCCTAATTGATCTAGGTCATGCTGGCAAGCAGCCTGGATATTTGCGCGGTTTGAGGATGGCCCCGCGGCGGCGATCGCATGGAAGGTGTTCAGTACTGTTTCGTGAATTCTTCGGTCAACGGCTGACTGTGCTGATTGAACTTCCAGGGTGTAGTAGTTATTTGCTACCACGGACTCGAGGAGTTCACGCGAAGAGTCAGTGCGTTTGGCGGCCTCAAACCAACTTCGACTCAGAAGCGAAAGTGCAGGCCCCGTGATGAGAATAAATAATGGACCAATGAATCCGCCCAAAAATTCTGAGGCAGACAAGATCACTAAAGGTGCTGGGTTGAGTACGATTAGCCAATTAAGGAGTGCGCTAGTTACGATTACTGGGAGTGCATATCGTGGGCGAAAGCTAAATGCGGCACCGAAAGTCACGGCGAAGGCAATGAACGGGACCGGTAGCCACTGGGCGCTTTCGATAGGAATCAAGAAAAGCGGTGCTGCCAGTAAAACTAGGCTTGCCGCTGTTTGAATAATTGCTCGCTGCGCCTGGGCGAATGGGGCTAACCCAATCAGCCAGATGGCTAGCAGCACCGTGTAAATCCCGGTTTCGAAAGTGCCGACTTCGGAGTGTGTCAGCACCAGTAGGACGCCGGCCGGCAGGAAGACGATGCAGCCGGCGACAGTGAGTGAAATTGCGGATAGGTATGCAAGCGCTGAGCGCAGCGAGGTATCACTGGCAGAGTTGAGGCTTGGGGATTGAACATCAGGCATTGGTAACCACCTCGAGCAGGCTATCGAGCTCGGCTACCGTGTTGTAAGCGTGCGGGCTAACTCGCACCACTGCGGCAATCGCGCGGGAGTCGAAGTCAACTCGAGCATAATCTGGGGTTGAAAGGCTTACATTTATTTGGGCTTCCCTGAGCAGCGGGACTAAAGTTTGAGCTTCAATGCGGCCATGTGTGAAGCTCACTATTCCGCTCTGGAGTAAACCACGATCCCGCACAGTCACCGCAGATATAGCATCAAGGCCTGTGCGAGCGTATTGAGATAGATACGCGATGCGAGTCGAGAGGGCTTCGATGCCACAGTCCAGTGCGTAGTCGACCGCGGCGCCCAGCCCGAGAATTGCCGCATAAGACTTTTCCCAAGACTCGAATTTAACGGCACCGCGTGCGACGTCGTAACCATCTGGCTGCCAAGTTGCCGAGTGCAAGTCAAGTGGAAATGGCTCAAGTTCAGCAATGGCGCGATCAGATGCATATAGGAAACCGGTGCCGCGTGGCCCACGTAAGAATTTGCGCCCGGTCGCGCTGATGAAATCAGCGCCAATCTCGCCGGCTGCCACTGGAAGTTGGCCAATTGATTGGCAGGCATCAACTAAGTACCAAGCCGAGGAGTCGGCAGCTCGAAGGGCCGCACCGATTGCCGCGACATCGTTGATCAGGCCATTTTGTGACGGGCAGTGATTGATGACGACAGCGGCTACGTCATCACCCAAAAGGTTTGCAACAGCGGCGACGTCCACGCATCCATGCTCATCATCAGGGATGAATTCGAGGCGCACCCCGCGGGCCTTGACCAGTTGCATGATCGGCAGCACATTGGAGGCGTATTCAGAGGAGGACACCAAAATGCGATCACCTGGGCCGAACGGGCGCGAATGGTGGATGGCCGTGAATGCCTTCTGCCAGGCGGCGGTCGCCGATTCGAGTAGGGCGATCTGATCAGATCGCGCACCCACCAGTTGGGCCACCGAGTGGTAAACCGCTGCAATACGGCCGCGGGCATCACTGTGCGCCTCGTAGCCTCCGATCATGGCTTCCAGGTGCAGGTGGTCGACCACCGTGTCGGTGACTATGCGTGGGGGCAGGGCGCACCCCGCGTTGTTGAGGTGATTTACCAGCAGGCATCCAGGAGTCAGTTGGCGCAGCTGGGCGACATCCAACCCTGATTCATCCCCGGTCGCGGTCA
>JBIIOU010000003.1:0-46029 GCA_044336815.1 Candidatus Nanopelagicales bacterium
AGATTCATAAACTCCAAAATGCGCGAAGTTGATGGTGGATCCGCAACAATCTCATTGGGCGAGACCGCTGAACGAGTCGCTGCGATTGATGGCATTACTCGTTCAGAAAGTGACGAGTACGCAATGAGGTCACACCTGTTAGCCGCAAAAGCAGTTGAGGCCGGCCTGCTCGCAGCCGACATAATGCCCGTTGAGTCCGCAAACGGACCGGTATCGGTCGACGAAGGTCCCAGGCCTGAAACCACCCTCGAAAGGTTGGCCCGCCTGAAGCCAGTGTTTTCGGAAAACGGAATAGTTACTGCTGCTTCGTCATCACCACTTTCAGATGGTGCGGCAGCGGTCGTGGTGGCTTCGGGCCAAGCGGTACGCGAGCTGGGCCTTAAGCCCCGAGCGAGGATTGTTGGCACCGCTAGCGCTGGAGTTCAACCATCACTAATGGGCCTTGGCCCGGTGCCGGCGACCCAAAAATTACTTGACAGGCACGCCATGTCTATCAGTGATCTCGATGCAGTTGAAATTAACGAAGCTTTTGCGCCGCAAGTTATCGCCTGCGCGCGGAGGCTTAACATCGATGAATCAATTCTCAACGCATGGGGTGGGGCAATCGCGCTTGGTCACCCGCTTGGTGCTTCTGGCGCGCGCTTGGCGTTGACCATGGCAAGGCGCCTTGAAGACGGAGACTTAAACCGTGGGCTCATTAGTTTATGTGTCGGGGTCGGTCAAGGAACATCAATGATTTTGGAGCGGGTGTGAGCTCGCCAGCAAACAGGCCACTTGAAGGCCTGCGGGTAGTCGAGCTCGGGGCCCTAGTAGCCGCGCCTTTTTGCGGAATGTTGCTTGGGGATCTAGGCGCCGAGGTTATCAAGATAGAACCACCCGAAGGTGATATGGCGCGGGCTTTTGCTCCCTTCGTAGAAGGCGAAAGTGCTTTCTTCATGTCAGTGAATCGTGGTAAACGCAGCGTCGCAATTGATGTCAAGGACCCAGAGGCCCTTTCATGGGTTCGGAAAATCGCAGCGTCAGCGGATGTAGTGATTCACAACTACCGAAGCGGGGTCGCCGAGCGGCTCGGCTTGGGATATGCGGACCTACAGAGTGAAAATCCAGGCTTGATCTATTGTGCGGTTTCCGGTTTCGGCCCGACCGGGCCGATGGCTAAGCGTCCGGGTATCGATCTGATATTCCAGGCGGAGTCCGGAATGCTGGCAATCACCGGGACGCCCGATGGCCCTCCGGTAAAAGTCGGCACTAATGCCGCTGATGTCTATGCCGCTACCACGGCGGCCGCATGTATAAATGCGGCACTTGTGCGCCGCGGCATTACCGGGCTCGGTTGTCAGGTCGATGTTTCGCTGCGGGATGCGTTCCTATCGCTACAGGCCTGCTGGTTTGGCAGTTACTTAGCAACGGGTATTCAACCAGCGCGGGTGGGTGCTGGCTCGCCCTTTACTGCACCAACCGATGTCTATCCAACCGCTGATGGGTACATCGTGTTGGCGGTCGTCAATGATAAGCACTGGCGGATTTTCTGTGAGACTCTTGGCTTAACTGACCTTGCCGAGGACTCGCGATTTGTCGATAACGAGTCCCGAGTTACTCACGTTGAATTCCTACGGAAAATCGTTTCCGATTCCCTTGCTGCTCGCACCACCGCGGACTGGTTAAGTGCTTTTAAGAGTGCCCAGATCCCGGCCGGGGAAGTTATGGAATATGCAGACGTAGTTGCCGACGAACAGGTTCAACTAAATCAGATGGTGATTGAGTTTCAGCACGCTGGCGGATTTCCGGTTCGAACTCAGGGAGTACCGTTTTGGTTCGACGGAGTTAAAGCAGATCTTGTTGTGCCACCGCCGGCCCTGGGCCAACATACGATTGAAATTCTGCGCGAGATGGGCTGTACTGAAGACGCAGCTCGGCGGCTGGCGAAACGGTGACTCAACTAGGAGTGCTACCCGACCTCGCGCTTGGTGTCTTCAATCCCGGGCCCCGAATGCAGTTGCTCGGGAGCACCGAGAACCTTGTTGTTCGATACATCAGTCAAGAACTCCAGCCCGGCGCCGAAGATGGATTCCATCTCGGGGCCAAGCTCGGAGTAGATTTTCTGGACGTAAATATCATGCCGAATAAAACTTCTGATGAGGCCGACCAACCTTTGATCCGAAGAAGCCAAGCCGCTCCAGTCGCTTCCGCCTACGGCCAAGGCCCACATAGAGTGCGCCCCGTCGGCAACCACCGCAAGATGGCGGTTCTGATGGTGCGGATACACCGCTTTCGAGGTGGACTTATGGCGGAAGACTTGCCCCTGGGTCAAAGTCAAATTAGTACGGCCGAATGCCATTGCAATGACTTCGACGCCGCGATCTTCAGCTCGAGCGATTTCCGCGCCAAGGTCTTCAAATTCGCTACCCCAAGCGGATATGTAAACCTTCGAAGTCGCCTGTGCAATAAGGCTGCGCACGTGATCCAGCAAAGCCGGGCGGCCACTTATGCTGTCCAAGACTTCGGGCCAGGTGTGAACCTCTGGGGTCGCAATGATGGCCGCCGCAGCCGCACGCTCAGCGGCTTCAACTCGCTTTGTGTAGTCCAACGCCAGCCCACTAAGGAGAGCATCGGGGGGAGTCGCCGCAAACCGCTGCGGACTTTCACCCAACATAACTGCCGCACCACGAGCTTCCAGTTTTCGGATAGCTTCGTAAATTTTAGGTTGCGGCACGCCGGTGACTTTCGAAAGGCCGTACGCTGTTTGCCCGTAGTTACTAAGAAGCCCAACATAAATACGGGATTCGTATTGCGAGAAACCCAAATTGGCAAGGGCAGAGATCAAATCAGCGCCAGATTCCACTTACCCACCGTCTTTCCACGTTCGACATATTCACTGGTTTTACAAGATCCGAATACCGAGTACCGAAGCAATACAACAGCAGCATAACCGCCCTGGCACAAAATTTCACCCATTTTATGGAGGCAAACACAATGGAACGACTACTCGAAGACGTGACCTACTCCGTAGATCGCGGCCTCGCCTGGATCACGATCAACCGGCCCGACCGGATGAATGCATTTCGCGGACAGACGATCGACGAGCTCATCCACTGTTTCAAGGTTGCCTGGGGTGACCCAAATGTCGGGGTGGTGGCGTTGACGGGCTCCGGCGAGCGGGCTTTTTGCACCGGCGGGGATCAAAAGCAGCGCAAGGAGACGGGTGACTACGGGCCAAACGATTACGGAATTTTCCAAGATGAGTACCTCCAACGGCTTATCCGCGATATCCCCAAGCCCGTGGTGGCAGCGGTAAACGGATTCGCCATCGGTGGTGGGCAAGTGCTGCATGTGGTGTGTGACCTATCCATTGCGGCAGACCATGCGCAATTCGGCCAAGCTGGCCCCCGGGTGGGTTCATACGATGCCGGCTTCGGCACTGCCTATCTGGCCCGGATCATTGGTGCCCGAAGGGCCCGTGAGGTCTGGTTCCTCTGCCGGCGCTACAGCGCCCAAACAATGCTCGAATGGGGTTTGGTTAACGCGGTGGTGCCCATGAGTGAGCTACATAATGAGGTGCGCAAATGGGCCGATGAAATGCTTGCCCTTAGCCCCACGGCATTGAAGGTTATCAAGCACTCCTTTAATGCCGATTCTGAATCGATCGCTGGCATCTCGGCAATGGCCTTTGATGGGCTGGGGATTTTTGTCGGAACAGATGAGGCCCGCGAAGGTGTAGAGGCATTCAATGCCAAGCGGGCTCCGGACTTCGGAAAGTATCGATGACACCTGACCTGTCTGTCACGGTGGTGGGCGCCGGAACCATGGGTGTTGGGATCGCCTACGTATTTGCCCTCAATGGGGCCGAGGTTGAGATAGTTGAGCCAGACGCTGGGCGGCGTGACTCCGTGGCGGCGCAGGTAGAGCTGGTAACACAAGGGGGTGTTCGCCGCGGGTCACTTACCCCTGAGGCAGCCGGCCTACTAGCCCAGCGCATCACGACTTTCACTGATTTAGGGCAGACTAAATTTGCTCCACACCTGCTTATTGAGGCGGTGCCCGAGTCACTCGGCTTGAAACAAGAGGTACTAAGCGCAGCGGAGGGACAAAATCCGCGTTTGCTGGCAACGAACACCAGCAGCATCTCTATTGACTCAATCGCCGCCGGTTTGACCGACCCGTCAGCGTTAATAGGGATGCACTTCTTCAACCCGGTTTGGGTTAACCAACTGGTGGAAATCGTTGTCGGCGAGCGAACTAGGCCGGATGCGCCCAAGGAGGCCCTCGACCTGGTGGCTTTCATTCAAAAAGAAGGCATTACCGTCCGCGATCGGCCTGGATTTGCCTCGAGCCGGCTAGGGGTGCTTTTGGGATTAGAGGCCATTCGAATGGTTGAAGAGGGGGTTGCCCCTGCAGCGGATATCGATCGGGCCATGGAAGTTGGGTATCGCCACCCCATGGGCCCGCTGAAACTAACCGACCTAGTTGGCCTTGATGTGCGGCTGGCAATTGCCGAAAATCTGTCAGCAACCCTTGGCCCGCGGTTCGAGCCCCCGGAGCTGCTGCGGTCGATGGTGCACGAAGGCAAACTCGGGAAGAAAACCGGCCAAGGCTTTTATCAGTGGTAGAAAACCCTTGCGCCTGGGTCCGCTCACCCCTATAGTTCTGAGGAACATACCTACCGTCGTAAGGAATGCGAGTCTCACATGTCTTCAGTTGAAGTTGGTGTCGGCATTTGGAGTATGCAGTCGACCAAGGCCGGCCCCCGCCACTTCTCCTATTTATATAAGGAGTTGATGGAGGACGCCACTTTTTGTGACGAACTGCAGACCATCAAGACCATCTGGCAGACCGAGCACCACTTTTGGTACGACGGGTACTGCCCCTCCTTGCTGACCGTGGCCGGGGGTATTGCAGCAGCGACAAAGCACATCCAGATTGGCCAATCAACCCTGCTGTTTAGTCAGCATGAGGCATTGCGTGTTGCGCACCAAGCCGCCACCGTCGATCAGCTTTCAGGTGGTCGCCTCCAACTCGGTTTGGGCCTTGGGTACCGCGACAATGAATTCGATGGTTTCAACATTGATCGGCGTAGCCGCCGCCCGCGTTTTGACGAGGGGATCGAAGTACTCCGGCGCTCATGGGCTAAAGGTCCTGTTAACTTCGCCGGCACGCAATTCAATGTCCCGGATGTTGAAGTGACGCCGAAGCCCTTCAATAGTGATATTCCTATTTGGATTGCTGCTGTGGGTGCTAACCCGATTAAGCGCGCGGCCAAATTAGGCGCCTCAATCATCTTGTCGGATGCTTTGACACTTGACCAGATGAGTGAGCACATTGAGCTGTACCACAAGACTGCTGAAGAGTACGGAGTTGATACTTCCAAGGCGAAGATGGGCGTATTACGCCGCGGCTGGGTCGCCGAGACCGACGACGAGGCCTACCGCGAGGCGCTGCCATCGCTTCGATTCTTACTTCGTGAGCAACTTGGTGGATGGCGCTATCTCGTGGACGAAGAGGGCGTGCCAGTGGGATTTGATCGTCCCAAGGATCTCGATGCTGCTGCTGGTCGCCTAATTAGTGTGCATGAGCGCACCATCGGTAGGCCGGAGAAGGTAACTCGCGGACTCCGTGAGATTGCCAAGACTGGCGCAGACCACATCATCTTTGGTACTCGTTTTGATTCGTTGCCTCGTGCAAAGTACCTCCGGTCCCTGGAACTTCTCGCGACCGAGGTAATCCCAAACATCTAACACACCCGCTAGGCGAAGGAGACAACATGCGATTTGGATTTGGGCCACTGACTCTTGAGTCCCCCGTGGGCTGGCGTTGTGTCGGCTGCTCTCGGCCGCCGGATGGATCCTGCTGCGGCAAGAAGCAGGTAGATGTTTTTGAAGAAGGGCTCGAGCAAGCTGTCACGGCCGAATGGTGGGGTTTCGATTCAGTTTGGGCGGGTGAGGCCAACTTCAGCAAGGTGGGCTTTAACTCTTCCTCGCCAGTCGTGGCGGCCGGCATTGCGCAACGAACCGAATTCGTACGAGTTGGAGTAATGCCGATACTCGGCCTGGTTAATGCTATTTATTTGGCCGAAGAAGTGGCGTGTATTGACAATATCGCCGCGGGCCGGACGATCGTGGCTGCTCAGGTGCCCTCTGCTGAAGTTGCACGCGGATGGGGTGGCTCTGACTCCGCAGAGCGCATCATCGATGACGTAGCAGTGCTCCGAAAGGCGTGGGGGCCAAATCCTTTTTCGCACAAGAGTGACTTTCACACCATCCCAATGGAAAACGAGATTCACGTCGAGGCGCGCGGTCTTGACAAAATCTCGATTCAACCAAAGCCAGCACAGTTAGAGATGCCGCTATGGCTTACCGGTGACGCTGCCGCGGCGAGCATTGCGCGTCAAGTTGGCGTGCCATACCTCGGTGCGGCTCAACTAACCCTCGATGAGCTGCGGCCGTTGTACGAAGGTGTGGCCACCGACGGGAGCACGATTGTTCCGCTGTCGCGCGAGGTGTTTATCGCGCCTACTACGGAGCGCGCGTACGAACTAGCCGCAAATGCCATTGCCGGGCTGTACGAAGCATTCCGGAGAGACGGCACGTATAGCGGGCCGAGTAATTTTGATGACATGGTGAAAGATCGGTTTGTCATCGGAGACCCTGACACCTGCATCGAGCAGCTATACCGTTACCAAAATGAACTTGGCGTTAACTACGTTGTCGCTCGCCTTGCCTATCACGACATGCACCCGGGTGAGACAGCGAAGGCGATTCAACTATTTGGACAAGGTGTAGTTCCTGAATTCCGCATGTTTGGGATGCCCGATGAGATCCGCAAGGTGGTATGAGCTTGTCTGACGTTTTTGATTCAATTGAGGTTCAGCCCTGGTCAGAAGTTGCCGAACTCCACGAAGCTCTGCTCCAAGAGCAACTCGATTATGTGGTAGCAAGATCAGATTTCTACAAGGCCAAATTTGCCGGGCTGCGTTCATCAGTGAGCTCACTAGCCGACCTGGCAAATTTGCCTTTTACTTCTAAGGACGAAATTCGCGAGAGCCTGTTGGCGCGGCCGCCACTTGGGCTCCATGTGGCCGCCGACCTAGGCGATGTCGTGCAGATCCAATCCTCATCCGGCACTACCGGGATGCCAACTTTTGTGGCAGCCACCGCACAAGACATCGATACCTGGAATTCAATGGGTGCCCGGGTCTTTTACGCCAATGGGTTCCGCCCGAAAGACTGGGTAATGCACGCCTATGCAATGGGCCGCGGATTTGTTGGTGGTTTAGTAAATATCGAGCATCTGCAACATCTGGGAGTGTGTGTAATTCCGCTGGGGGCCGAGTCGGGTACCGAGCGGTTATTGGGCGCGATTGACCATTTAAAGCCGGTAGCAATGTGTGCGACTCCATCGATGGTTAGCCACCTCGGCTCAATGGCACCTGAAGTCCTCGGAAAACCGGCTCGCGAACTTTCGATCAGGAAGATCTCGGTGGGAGGCGAGCCAGGTGGAGGCATCCCTGCGATTCGACAGCAAATGGAAGAACTTTGGGGCGCGGATGTGCGCGACATGATGGGCGGTGCTGACTTTGGCAGTACCTACTGGGCTGAATGCGATGAAAAAGACGGGATGCATGTCTGCTCCCAAGGTGCTTTGCACGTTGAACTAATTGATCCAGACACTTTGGAGTCGCTACCAATTGCGGAAGGCGTTTCTGGGGAGCTTGTTTATACGACATTGCGCCGCCAAGCTACCCCTCTTATTAGGTATCGCATGGGTGACATAGTTACCGTGACTTCGATGGATTGCTCATGTGGCCGAACGGGCTACAAGATCAAAGCCCACGGGCGGGCCGACGACATGCTTATCGTTCGCGGGGTTAATGTCTTTCCTGCGGCCATCAAGGACGTAGTTATGCAGCTCGTTCCCGACACCACGGGTTACCTAAAGATTGATCTGGATTTCGCTGGGCATAGTACCTACGAACCCCTAAACATGCGCGTTGAGATTTCCAAGACGAGCAAGAAATCGGCGCAGGATTTAGCCGTGCTGCTCGAGGGAGCAATTAGAGATAAATTGACGGTTAAAGTGGTGGTAAATATCGTGCCGGAGGGGGCCATCGAACGGCCCGGGGCACAAAAAGAAAAGCTGCTAGAACGGGTGTCGAAAGCATGAGTAAAGCGTGTGCAATTTATGCATGGCCTATCCGCCTGAGTTCCTCTGAGGGCGCGGAATTTTCGGCGTCACATTTTGGTAACTGTTGCTCCGAAATGTTGGCTATTACGCGCGGTATTTCCTATTGTGATGCCATCACTCCCCAATTGGTCGCGTCATCCAGCAGCGAGAAGAGGATTGCGTGAACGTTCTTGAAGTTTCCGGGCTCCACAAATATTACGGTGACTCGGTAGCCCTTGATAATGCTGGTATCAGCGTCGGGGCCGGGGTGATTCACGCCATTGTTGGTGAAAACGGTGCGGGTAAATCCACCATGGTGAAAGTTCTTTCCGGCATGGTCACGCCAGATTCTGGTGAGGTAAAAATTGATGGCAGCGTGCTCGAGCTGGGTGTGCCAAAAGCATCAAGGAGCGCGGGGGTCTTCACCGCGTTCCAAGAGCTATCACTGCTACCGAACCTGACGGTTGCCGAAAACTTGCTTATCGCCGAACTCCCAACACGCGCGGGAGTTGTTAGCCGTCGCGCGGTTCAAGGGCAGGCAGCAAAAATTTTGAAAGAGTGGGGGGTTAATGACCTTGACCCTGGGCTCATGGTCGGTCAACTACCACTGAGTGCCAAGCAGCGACTCGAATTAGTTCGAACACTTTCACATAACCCCAAAATCCTTATTTTAGACGAGCCAACCGCAGCGCTACCCGATACTGATTGGCTGTTCCGACATGTCCGCGCGGCCCGCGATAGGGGCGCGTGTGTTTTGTATATCTCACACAAGCTAGCCGAAATCGGCCAACTGTGTGAAAGCGGCACCATCATGCGAAACGGAAAAATCGTAGGAGATTTTAATCCCACAAACTTTAGCCACGATGAAATCATTTCATCAATGATCGGGCGATCGATCAGCATGGCATTCCCACCAAGGGTCAGCGCTATTCCCGCCGATGCCCCAATACTTCTGAAAGCGATTGATTTCGAGGTTGGCAACCGGGTGCGAGGTGTCGATCTACAAGTCCGCGAGGGTGAAATTGTCGGTGTTGCCGGCCTCGAAGGCCAAGGGCAGCGCGAACTCTTCTACGGCCTAGCAGGTGCCTCGCCGGTAACAGGTGGCGTTGTTGAGGTAGCGGGAACTGCGACAAAAGTCTCCAATCCGCGCAAAGCCCTGAAGGCGGGTCCTGGTATCGCACTTGTCCCTGAAGAGCGAAAGCGTGAGGGGATTTTTGCCGACCTAACCTCGGTCACGAATATCTCTGTGCCTGCCTTGAAGAAACTATCCTTTGCAGGAATCATTCGTCGCGGCCCTGAGCGCGAAATGGCCTTGGAGGCCGGGCGTGATGCCCATATGCCAGAGGAGTACTTAGGTCGTGATGTCGGGCGGCTGTCGGGCGGAAATCAGCAAAAGTCAGTGCTGGCGCGCACAAACTTGACCGGCGCCAAGATTTTGCTGATGTTTGACCCGACAAGAGGTATCGACCCATCGGCAAAGCTTGAGGTTTACAGCACGCTCCGTACGTCGGCGGCAAATGGCGCGGCAGTTTTGTTTTACTCAACAGAGATCCCGGAGTTAGTCGGGCTTTGTGATCGGGTGATCGTTATGTACCACGGGAGAGCCGTTGCCGAGTTCGAAGGTGAACGAATTACTGAAGACGCAATCATGCAAGCCGCCGTGGGTCACGCCTCTTCGGCAACTGCTGCTCAAGGGGATAAGTCATGAATACTAATCCCGGCCGAATCCGGCAGATTCTGACAGACGGCACCGGGCGTGCGGTTTTCTTCTGGATCATTTTGATGGCGATCTGGTTATCGCTCCAAAGCCGTCAGGGCATGGGCCTAGATTTAGGGCAGATTCAGTCATATCTGGTGTTGTCTCTGCCACTAATCGTCGCGGCGATTGGGGTTACCTTAGTAATTATCATGGGGCAGTTCGACCTCTCGGCTGCCGGTGTTATCGGGATAGTTAACGTGACTATCGCCTCAACATTGAGTAGTTGGAACCCACTTCTGGTAGTGGTGTTAATGATGGCACTGGGCGGTTTTATCGGCTTGGTGAACGGACTTTTCGTTATCCTTGGCAAGCTGCCAGCGATTGCGGTAACCCTAGCTACCCTCATCATTTTGCAGGGGCTAGCTGTTGTCATCCTCCCGCAGCCAAGTGGGAAAATACCGCCGTTCCTTGTTGACGGTGTGCGAGTGCCATTTGTCGCGCTCGGCATCATCGTCGTAGTTATCATCGTTTGGATGCTCTTCAAGCGGTCTCGTTTGGGCCTCTACATGTTTGCCATCGGAGCTGACCCTGAGGCGCTGCATCTTTCGGGTCTGCCGGTCAAGAAGATCCAACTTAAGATCTTCGTACTTGCCGGGGCGCTGTACGGCCTTGCGGGTGTCTTTATGTCAGCTTCGCTTGGATCAGGTGACGGCAATGCAGCGGACAGTTTCCTCCTAACGACTTTCGCGGCCGCAGCAATTGGAGGTACCGCCTTTGTCGGCGGGCGAGGTTCAGCAGTTGGCACCCTTTTCGGAGCGTTAACTCTTCTCGCGATTCCCAAAGTGCTCTTTGTCATCGGCGTCAGCGACTGGACCCAGAAAGTTGCTTTCGGCCTATTGGTCCTGCTAGCGGTTGTTGCTGGAGCATTCTCATCCCTGAGAAAAGACCGCGAGCTCTTACTGGTAGCCCCGTACTCAACTCCCACCGAGGGTGAATCTAGCACCGCGACCAAGGGAGGCAGCGCATGAGCGATCAATTAGTAATCCAAGCGCAGCAACGCCGAAGCTCAAGGATGCAAACCATCTACCGCCCACTCATCCTGGCCGCTCTTGCGCTATTGGTGCTGGTCTCCGGTCGGCTTGTCAGCGAGTCGCTTCCATCTTTGATCGCCGTTCAGACTGTGCTTACGCTCGGCATGTTCCTGTCGGTGGTTGCCTTCGGTCAGGGCTTGGTCATGCTTACCGGCGGCCTCGACCTTTCAGTCCCCGGTGTGATCGCACTCTCGGCGAGCATTGTCGCGGTGTGGGTCAGCTTCATGGACGGCAACCTTTTGGTCGGAATCCTGCTGGCGCTGGGGGTTTCACTTCTCTTCGGAATAGTCAATGGATTACTTGTATCCGTCCTGAAAGCACCGGCATTTATTGTGACCCTTGCCATGGGGGCAGTTCTCGAAGGGTTCTCACTCTTTATCACTTATGGCCGCAAGTCCCCGGAGTCACCTGAATTGCTGGTCACACTCTTCAGCGGATCCGGGAAACTTTTTGGTATTGCTATTCCGGCCCTGCTTTTCTTCGTTGTCGGAATTATTGGTTTCATCATTCAGGCCAGGTCGCGCTTCGGACGCAATGCCTACCTGCTCGGTAGTTCATTAGAGGCATCGCGAATCGCGGGCCAGCCGGTTAATTTCATTCAGATCAGTATGTACGCGGTCAGCGGGTTCGGGTCTGGTCTGGCTGGTTTGATGCTTGTTGGTTTTTCAGGTAACGCCCAACTCAGCCTTGGTACAGAATGGCTAATGCCTTCAATCGCCGCGGTCCTCGTGGGCGGTACGGTAATTGGTAGCGGACGCGGCTTTTGGCAGAGCACCATAACTGCCGGGTTAATGCTGACCGCTATCACCATCGTGATTCAGTCGACCGGCGTCCCCCAGGGCTGGAAATCAGTTCTTTACGGAGTCGTCGTCCTGGTCGCATTACTTTCCACTAGGTCGGACATCGGACGGCGTAGAAGGAAGCAAATTTCCCAATCTCCACTCCAGGGAAATCCACCGCAAAAGTGAGAAACGAAAGGATCCGAATGAAGAGAAATTGGAAAGTGGCGGCGCTAGCTGTTGTAGCAGCCGGCACGCTTGCACTGAGCGCCTGTGGCGGCTCAACCAGTAGCACCGCTGACGCAGGTGCTGCAAGTGCAGCAGCAACAGAGGCTGCAGCACCCGCTGCAACTGCCGCGGCATCCGAGGCTGCAGCTGACAATGGCAATCCCTGCGGTTGGGCTGCTGCTCCTCGCGCTGGTGGAGCTAAGTACGTCGTGTACATGTCTTCACTCAATATCGGTAACGCGTGGCAGGAAGAAGCCGTCAACCTTGGTTCAGCCGAGGCCCTGATGTCTCCATATAGCGACTGCGTTGAACTTCGCACAGAGCGCACCGAGCCAGATCCCGCATCTCAGATCTCGCAGATTCAGTCAATGACTGCAGCAGGCGCTGACGCGATCGTGACGTTTGCACTGTCCCCGACAGCAATTAACGCCACCTTCAAAGAAGCTTGCGATGCAGGCGTGACCGTCGTAATCTACGACGCGACCGTTACGGAGCCATGTGCATACAACGTCTCCTACATCACTGCAAAGCCAGTTGGTTCTGACATTCCATTCATGGGATACAACGCCATGGCGGCTCTGATTGACATGCTGGGTGGCGCGCCGTCCGACATCTTCGTCGCCCACGGCGTGGCCGGCACCTCGGTCGACA
Organism: Candidatus Nanopelagicales bacterium; assembly: GCA_044336815.1. Taxonomy (GTDB): domain Bacteria; phylum Actinomycetota; class Actinomycetes; order S36-B12; family S36-B12. The sequence goes on from JBIIOU010000003.1 coordinate 12,606, forward strand.
ACGTCCACTACCTGTCGGCACTTGCTGCCTTGGAGCAGTTGTCTCCTGACACGAATATCCTGACCGAATGGGATGGTAACTGGGATAGTGCTCAGCAGCAGAAGGAAACCACAAAGGCACTTGCATCCTTCCCAGACGTAGCCGGTATCTTCTGCGGTTACGGTGAGTCGGGCTGCGTAAAGGCCCTCAAGGCAGCTGACAAGACAATCCCAGTCACCGGTGAGACCTCGCAGTACTTCCGCGAGCAGCTTCTCGCTGGCTGGCCAGGCGTCAGCATTGGCTCACCGCCAGCACAGGGTGGCATTGCAATGAAGGTTGCACTGGGCGTACTTGAGTTCGGTCCAGATGCAGGTATCCCGCATGACATTGAGGTCCCCTTCAAGGTAGTCACGAAGGACACCGTCATGGTCTGTGAAGAAGACACCTACACCGAAGGCTGCAACGTCTTCCCAGCAGGCGTCGTCGGTGACGAGAACACGGCAGATATCTTCAACCCACTTCTGCCAGAAGCCTCACTCACCTCGGCCAAGACGGGCGTGCCACCAGCAGGTTTGGTAGCAGTTCCGTTCACGGTTGATGAGCTCAAGGCAATCGAGCAGGATCCATCACGCCGCTACATTACGCGTGAGGCCTGCCCAGAAGGCTGGGCACAGGGCAAGCTAGCTGAGGGTCTTGACGGCTGCGTGCAGTCGTAAGGATTCGTAGGTATTGAGTTCGACGTCCCGGCAGGCCACGCTCGCGTGGCCTGCCGGGACTACCAATTTGCGAAGGACTCTAAATAAAGTGAACCGTCGTACGGGCACAGAGCACTCTTTTGAAGTTAACTCTCGATGAGTGCATCTAACGAAGATTTCGCCGAACTAATTTCAAGAGTCGAAGCCGAGTTCGGGTTGGCTGCTGGCAGCGTCACAAGGCTTGGTGGCGAGGTCGACCTAAACCTCAAGGTTGAATGCGCTGACGGAAGCCTGTTCCTCATTAAGGCCACTGAAATTCAAGGGGATTCTGACACCACCTGGCAGGGGCGAATACTGGATCATGTCGCCCAGTGCGATTCGCGAATCCCGGTTCCTAAAATTGTGCGCACACATTCGGGCCTCTCAGAAATTTCAGTGCAATTTAATGACTCCAACCACCAAGTGCGGGTGATGACCTGGCTCGACGGCGAGGTAATTGGTAGAGCCGAAGGCGTTGATTTTGAGTTACTTGGCGAACTTGGAGCGCTAGCAGGATCGATGTTTGAATGTCTCCAGAGCGCCGATCGCACCGGGGTGCCAAAAACACATCACTGGGATGTACGAAACCTACGCGAGGCGGTAGCTTCATGCGTAGATTTTGTTCCAGACCCGATCAATGTGGGTGCGGTCGCAACAATTCTCGAAAAGTGCGAGCCGGTTGAACCCTTGTTGGCGAAACTACCCACTGGCTTAGTACACCAAGACTTAAACGATTTCAATGTTCTTGTCGCAGAAGACGCTGAGGGCCGCCTAAAAGTATCCGGGATCATAGATTTTGGTGACACACTCGACAGCATCCGAGTGGCAGAGGTAGTGGTTGCCGGCGCCTACGCGATGCTGCGGCAGGAAGATCCAGTCGGTGCATTGGCCGCGGTCGTGGCCGGATTCCATTCGGTCGTCCCACTAACCGATCTAGAACGCTCAGTGATTTTTCCATTAGCGTCGGCTCGCCTTTGCCTAAACGCCTGTACCTGGACAAAGCGCACCATAATTGAGCCGGGCGCCTACGGGGAATCTAGAATGAAGTACACCTGGCCAGCTGTTCAACTCGTGGCGCCACTGGACCCGGCGCAGGCACTAGTTCGAATTGAGCTTGCTTGTCAGAGTGCTGGGCGCACGAGCGACATGCCAGTGAACGGTCAGAAGCGATGAGCACAGGAAGGACGCCAACGGTGTTGGGCCAAGAAGTAATGTGGCAAGAAGTAGACCTGAGCCCCTCGAGTGAACTATTTGACACGGTGGCTTGGGATATTCCAAAGGATCTCCAAGCTGCAGTCACTGCGTCGCTGGGCGATCGCCACGGCACCCCTGGGTTCACCCAGCATTTGTCTGCATGGATGCCTCGAGCCGCCCAGCGCCGCCCAGGTGCCGCCGAACCGAGAACTGTTCAAATCGGAACCGGACTAATTGTTGCCGCAGGGCAGGCCGTTAGTGCGCCTCTCCCGGGCACGGTCGTAGGGGTCGATTCAGCGGGCGTCATCACCATCGAGCACGAAGGGTCTGCGCTGGCCGGCGCTAACGGGAAAATTTGGACCCGGTGGTTTGGGCTTGCTACTAGCCACATTATTGGTTCGGTGCTTAAAGCCGGAGACACCGTCGGCACTGCTATTGGTTGGGATGACCAAACCTCCGGGGTTGGTCCGATCATCTTTATCCAAGCTATCACCGACCAAGAAACCGCTCTTAGCGAAGCGCGGGTTTTCATCTCGCCAAGTGAGCGCATTGCTTGGAGTGAGAAGTGCATTGACCCCGCGCCGCTAATGGGAATTGCTACCGAGCCCGAGCCAGAGCAAAAGCTAACCGGAGATCAAGTTCTGGCGGTGCGTGATCAGCGGCTAGCAAGATCACAGCGCGCCTACTTCAAGCGTCCACCAAACCTAGTGAGAAGTCGTGGTGTTTGGTTCTATGACGAGGACGCTCTGGGTTATCTGGATGTAATTAATAACGTCACGCATGTTGGACACGCGGAGCCGCGCGTAGTGGCCGCGGCCACTCGGCAACTGTCGAGGCTGAACACCAACAGCAGATTTATGTTTGAAGGTATTGCCTCGTATGCCTCGCGCATTGTAGAAACATTGCCCAAGCCACTGGAGGTAGTCTTTTTCGTTTGCACTGGCAGTGAGGCAAATGATCTGGCTCTGCGAATTTCACGGCAGATTACGGGGCGCGAGGATGTAGCCGTCATTGACGGTGCTTACCACGGCAATACGACAGCGGTAATGGGCGTGAGCCCTAATCGATATAAGGGCCCCGGCGGTCGTGGCACCCCGGCGACCACCCACGAGCTCGAAACTCCGGATAGATTTCGCGGTTCATATAGGTATGACGATCAAGATGCTGGCTTGAAATACGCTGCTGACGCGAAAGCGCTTTTCGAACGCCTAGAAGCTGAAGGTAGAGCACCGGCCGCGTTCATCGCTGAGTCTCTTATGGGCACAGCGGGGAATATTGTGTTGCCGCCTGGTTACCTGAAGGCTACCTTTGCCGCCGCGCGTGCTGTTGGTGCATTTTGTATCTCTGATGAAGTTCAGGTAGGTGTCGGCAGATTTGGCTCGCATTTTTGGGGGTTTGAAGCCCACGGAGTTGTCCCTGACATTGTCACGATGGGTAAGCCGCTCGGAAACGGGCATCCAATTGCTGCGTTAGTCACGACGCGCGAAATCGCCGATGCGTTCGATGACGGAGTCAAGTATTTCAATACCTTCGCGGGTAACCCTGTCTCATGTGCAATTGGGACCGCTGTACTTGACGTAGTTCAAGGTGACAAGTTGCAAGAGCGGGCCCTCGAAGTGGGCAACTATCTCATTGCTGAATTAACTGCCTTACGCGAGCTGCACCCAATGATTGGTGATGTCCGCGGCCACGGGCTCTACATGGGCGTGGAGTTAGTGACTGATCCTGTCTTGCGAACCCCCGCGACCGACGAAGCCAAAGAGATTTGTGAAATTCTCAAGGACAATGGAGTTTTCAACTATCCCACCGGAAAATTCGACAACGTGCTAAAAATCAAGCCTCCCATGGTTTTTGGGAAAGAGCATGCAGATATTTTCGTATCCACACTGGGTGCCGCACTAACACAAATCGAATCCCGCTGACATATCCCTTGATCTAATTTGTCTGCCCTAGATGAAAGTGAGCAAGCCGTGGCTACCCAAAAGATTGACATCAATGCTGACGCAGGTGAGAGTTTTGGCCGCTGGGTACTCGGATCAGATTCCGATGTCCTCCCTTGGGTGACAACAGTTAACATCGCATGCGGCTTTCACGCGGGGGATCCAGCCAATATGCGCAAGTCTGTGCAGTTAGCTCGGGAATTAGGGATAAATGTTGGAGCCCACCCTGGTTACCCAGACCTCTGGGGTTTTGGGCGCCGGGCGATGGCCCTAAGCGATGAGTCGGTTCTCGATTACGTTACCTACCAAACCGGGGCCCTACTGGGAATCGCCAATGCTGAGGGGGTGCGGATGACCCATATGAAACCCCATGGATCCCTTTACGGGCACATAGCAAGGTCGCCCGAATTGGCCCTGGCGCTAAGCCGCGAACTGCAAAATATTCAGCCGGGGCTCACGCTGCTGACTTCGCCATTTGCCGGTGGCAAGGCGGTTAGGGCAGCTGGCTTACCGGTGATCTTTGACGCTCCGGCCGACCTCGACTTTGAGGAAGATGGCACCCATGTAATTGAGCCAATACCCCAAGCAAAAGATCCAGTTAAGGTTGCTGATCGAGCCGTGCAGTTGGCTACCGGGAAGGTCACTTCAGTGACCGGCGTAATCATTGACATGCCAACCGAATCTATTTGCGTTCACGGCGATCGCCCAAACGCCCCTGAGGTAGCCAAGGCCGTTCATGAAAGATTAATCGCAGAGGGCTATGTCATTTCATCAGCTTTTACCCGCTAAATAGGTAAGTCGGTTTCTGAGTAGTACTCCAGAAGGAGGGGTTTCTTGAAGTTCGGTCTCTCATTTAGCGTCGTGGTTCCACCTGATGGTCCATTGAGTTGGTCGCAGGTTGCACAGGACATGGTGCGTTTGGCTCCCGAAGTTGAGGCATTGGGTTTTGACTCGTTACACGTTCTCGAGCACCATTTTCAAAAAGATGGCTGGAACCCATCACCACTTCTCACCTTGGCTGCGGTTTCTGCGGTTACTACGACCTTGGAATTGACAACCGACATTTTGGTGGCAACTTTATATAACCCGGTGAAATTGGCCGAGGACACCGCGGTGCTGGATAACCTTTCCAATGGGCGCTTAACCCTAGGAGTAGCACCCGGGTATGTGAGCGAGGAATTCGCTGGGCTGATGGTCCCATTTGAGACCAGAGTGCGCCGGTTTGAAGAGTGCATGGACATTATTCAAGCTGCCTGGAGCCAAGACGAGTTTAGCTATGACGGTGAATTCTTCAAGATCCCGCCGACCTCTTTGATGCCGCGTCCACTACAAACTCCGCACCCACCAATTTGGTACGGCGTATCAGGGCCGAAGATGCTCAAAAAGGCGGCTGAAAGAAATGCGCTGTTTGTTGGTTCTCCGCGCCACACCGTCCCGGAGCTCAAGGAGCACGTCAGTGCATATCGGTTGGCATGCGATGCGGTTGGTTTTAAGCCCTCGGGTCTTCCCATCGGCCGCGGGTTATTCATTGCCCCTTCAAGGCAGGAAGCAATTGACATTGCTGGCCCTGCCGTTACCCACCTATTTCGCGAGCTCTACGCCAGAAAGTCTGCGGAAGGCGCCCGGGAGTTGCGGTCCGATGATGGGACTTTAATAGTTGACAGCAGTAGCGTCGATTTCGAAACTTTCCAAGAGCGTTACATAATCGGCACTCCTGATGATGCCATTGCGCGCATACAGCAACTGCGCGATGAGGTTGGCATGACAGAACTCGTCGCGTGGACTCAGCTCCCGGGTATTTCTGGGGAGCAGGCTATTGCATCCGCGCGGCTATTAGCGAAGCATGTAATTCCTGAATTCAGGTGAAAGTTCGGAAGATAAGTGATGAAATTGCCTACAGTTGAGCGGTCGTAGCCAGGCCCCCGGATGAATGGACAAGAACCAATGAGCGCACGAATAGCAGGCCCAGTACACGTAGCAATGATGAATCTTCTCTGGCCACGGCGTGGGCTGCCCGTGCAGAACTTCTATGACTACTGGGTAGGCGCGCACACGCAGATTTCCTCTAGATTGCCGGGGATACATCAGTACTTCCAGCACCAACTGGATCCAGTAGCCGGCAGATCGTATCCGCGGTCAATGCAGTTGAGCCGAGGTAGCGAAGTAATCCCTGGTTTCTACGGAGATGCTGAGATAACTTTCACGACGGAGCAGGATCTAAAACGTTTCGCCGACAGCCTGGCCCCGCTAATGGCTGACGAACAAAATGTCTTCGAGAAGACCATCTCTTATCAAGCGACGAAAGAAAATGTTTGCACTTTGAAAGATGAGAGTGTTGACGATTCTCCAAATGGGGATTTGGGTGAAGCCGAGAAGTACCTGCTGTATTTGAAGTGTGACCCAAGTGTTGCTATTTCGGAATTCAGAAGAGTGATCAGCGAAGATGTTGCCCCCGCGTTGGCGGCGTCAGCGGACGTTTCTAAAGTAAGAATTAGGCTTCTTGAATTCTATGATAATGAAAAGGTAACTTTGCTGGCGCCAAATGTGTCAAATTACGAAGACGCGAAAGATCAGTATCAGGGATGCATCGAAATCGTGTTCACAAATGCTTTTGCGCGACGACGGTTTGGCGAATCTGAAACTAGCACTGCTACGGCCGACAAACTGCTTGCAGTCTGCAGTGAAATAGACATAATGCGGGCGCTGAAAACTTTCACCGTCTACAACCATGGGTCTATCACAACGGCTGGGCTGCGTAGCCCGCAGATGGCTGACCAAATAAAAGCAATAGGTGCGATAAATCAGATAGATAAGTCAGTTAGGGACCTAATTTTGAGGGAGCACACTCACTTTTCGGTCAAGTAACTAAGGGCATCGGCATCGCCGAACCCGCCGGATCTCATCAGGATGCTAACTCCTTGAAAACTTTCGAGTCCAAGCACCTTGCTTACTGCTCCGCCTTTAAGTGAGCTTTCCTGCACCAAGATTGCATCAATACCAGCACTCGCGCAGAAGGCTTGGGCAAGGTCTCCACCAAGTATCACCGCCAGCAGTGGCACTCGTGGGCTAGCGCACACTGTTTGTAGACAATTCGCCAGCAGGTTAACAATTTCGGCGGCTTGCAGGCGTCGCTGTTTAATATCAGGATCTAAAATTGCGCTTGACTCAATTGCCACGAGGCAAGAGTCTCCTTCAGCAAAAGCGGTTTGTATAGACTCACAAAGCGTACTTGCCGCCGGCAAATCATCAGGGTCAACCCGGATACTTCTCGATTTATTAACATGAGCGGAAAAATATTTAAGTTGGTCTTTAACCTCTTTGCGACGGCTGGCTGTGATAATCAAAAGATTCGTGAAAATCAAGGGCGCTGCAACTTGCGGCAGAGCTGGAATGTCAGTGAGAATTCCAGAGCTTCCGATCAAGGCGACTTGGGGCAAATTTAGAGCGGCTCTTCGCAAGCGAACCATGTCGTCTTCTGTCGCGGCATCGGCGATAACTACCGCACCACGAGTGCTCAAACGCTGCAGGTGTTCGGCTAGCGATGGATCTCTGACCTGCTCCAATTCCAGTTGGTGGATTGGGCGTTCGCCAGATATGAAGGACTTTAACTCACTATCGAGGGCAGGAGCCAGTGGGTCAGCGGAGGCCTGAGATTCTGTTATCAACTGGCTTCCGTGGTACTGGTGGCCGCCTGCTGTTACGCGCCCTTGGTTTGGTAGCGCAGGTGCGAACAGGAATGAGCAGCCGGCAGTTGTTGCTTCAGACATGAAAGCGTCTAACTCGCTGCTGAGGTTACCGCGCATTAGGCTGTCGACCTTCTTCATCAGCCTAAAACCGTTGATTAGCGCCCAGCCGGTGGCAAGGCTCACTCGGTTCGCCGCCGTGTTCGCGTCAATATTTCTACTGTCCGTAGATATACATAGGAGATCAGGTGCGTGATTCGCTAATACTTGATCCCAGCGTTGTACGGGCTCAATGCTCCAGGGAATGACAAGGCAGTTGGCCGCTGGATTAAATGCTCGATATGCGGCCGCTGAATCAACGGCGCCCGTTAAATCATCAGCAACAATGGCCAGCCGCATAGTCGTCCTTCGCATCATTGGGGCTCGATACCTCAGCGTACCCGTGTATTCATTTAGTCCCATTTGCGCGGCTATACTCAGGGCATCCCTGAATTCGAGAAAGGCAACCCTTTGCAAAATTTCATTCCGAGAATTGGCATTACCCTTGGTGACCCAGCCGGTATCGGAACTGAAATCGCAGTGCGAACCCTCGAGGACAACTCGATTTATCAGCTTTGTCACCCGATACTTTTCGGCTCACCCGATGTGGTTGCTAGGGAGTTAAAGCAACTGGGCTCAAATTCAACCCTGAAGGTTGTTTCGCCGATGGATGAGGTTTCCAGCTCAGCAACTGAGGTTTTGGTGGTGGAGACCTCTGGCGCCGAGGCCCTCGTACCTTACGGACAGATCTCCGAGGCAGGCGGCGAAGCAGCGGTCAAGTCAATAAAAGCTGCTGTCACTGCGGCCCTAGCCGGCGAGATAGATGCGATAACGACCGCGCCGTTGAACAAAGAGTCGATGAGAAACGCTGGGTTTCATTACGACGGGCACACTGAGTTGCTCGCCGAACTAACCGGGTGTTCCTCGGTGAGCATGCTGCTGATCGGCAATCAACTTCGAGTAGCTCACTTGACTACGCATTCAGCGCTTAGAACCGTCTCCGATAAAATTACCGAGGAGAGATTACGCGAGGTGATCCGAATCGCATTCGAAGCCATGCGCAATTATGGATTCGAGAGCCCAAGAGTCGCGGTGGCTGGCATCAACCCACATTGCGGGGAAAACGGCCTATTCGGTGACGAGGAAATAAAATTGATGCGTCCGGTAATTGAAAGCATCGCGGCCACCGGAATTGACGTACGAGGCCCTATTTCACCGGATGCGGTATTTATAGAGGCCATGGCAGATAAGCATGACATCGTGGTTGTTGCCTACCATGATCAAGGCCACATACCGGTTAAGTTGATTGAGCGCGACCACGCGGTTAACGTCTCCGGCGGGCTCCCTATTATTCGAACCTCGGTTGATCACGGAACGGCCTTCGATATTGCAGGAAAAGGCATAGCGGATATCGTCAATATGAAAGCCGCAATTACGATGGCGGCCAAGATGGCGGTCGGCCGAGAGGCCGCGGGCAGGGCCAAATCTGCCTAGCAAAAATCAGCGCTATGAGCGGCTTATTCGGCAAATCGAGAGCCCGCGAAGGTGTGATTTAGGCAACCCGTTGATGCTTTAGTTCGTTGGCAATTTAGTACGGCCCAACGTACCCCCGCGGGCCCGGCTGCCCTACAATTCGGGGCACTGATTAAAGCAAATTATGACACGTAGGAGTAAGCCGGTGAGCATCTCAATCAATTCCGATATGGGTGAATCCCTCGGTATCCACTCTTTCGGAAATGACGATGGTCTACTTGAATTAGTTGATACCGCCAACATCGCGTGCGGGTTTCATTCCGGGGATCCCAGCGGCATCCATGCGACAGTAATCAAGGCAGCCGAGGCCCAGGTCACCATAGGTGCGCATCCAGGACTCCCAGATATTGCCGGCTTTGGGCGCCGCGAAATGAAGCTTGATGCCGATGAGGTTCGCGATATCGTCCTGTATCAAGTTGGTGCGCTAGGCGGGTTTTTGAAAGCTGAAGGACTAGAGCTTCACCACATAAAGCCGCACGGATCACTTTATGGGATGCTCTCGCGCGACGAGACTCTCATGGAAGCAGTCTGCGATGTTGCAGAGATTTACGGAGTTCCAGTTTTTGGTATGGCTGGTACCGCGCACGAGCGAGTTACCGCGCGCCGTGGAGTGCCATTTGTGTCCGAAGTTTATGTCGATTTGGACTACCGGTCAGACGGCACTTTGATTATCGCCCGTCGTCCGCAGCGCACTCCGTTGGATAAAGTCGAAGCAACCACCCGGCGAGCCCTGGAATCAAGCACCGTACTAACCGAGTCTGGTGAATTACTACCGGTGATATTCGAGAGCATTTGTGTGCACTCGGATACCCCGAATGCAATAGATGTAGCCCGTGTTGTGCGAAGTGTCATGAGTGAGTTCTGAGTAGCTATTTAGTCCCGCATTACTATCCAAGGAGCGACTGTGGCAATTCACGAAGTTCAATCTCCCATCCCAGGGATCTTTTACCGGCGCCCGAGTCCGGATCAACCTGAGTACTTCAACCTCGGCGATACGGTTTCCGCTGACGACACCATTGGCTTAGTTGAGGTTATGAAGCAATTTGCGGAAATTAAAGCCGGGGCCGATGGTGTGATTACGGCCTTCCACGTGGATAGCGAGGCAATAATTGGCCCAGGGGATCTCATCGCGTCTATCGAAACCATCGCGTAAATGCGGAAACTCCTCATCGCAAATCGAGGTGAAATCGCGGTTCGAATCATCCGGGCTGCACGTGAACTTGGTATTGAAACAGTTGCGGTAGCGAGTGAAGCAGATGCTGAGGCACTACATGCTCGCGCTGCGGATTCATGCATTGTTATTGGCCCCGCGGCGGCCGGCAAGAGCTACCTAAATGAGCAATTGATCCTCGATGCAGCATTGTCAGCGGGAGCCGACGCCATCCACCCCGGCTACGGGTTTCTATCTGAGCGTGCAGCGTTTGCCCAAGCAGTTATCGATGCAGGCTTGACGTGGGTGGGCCCAAACCCGAGTTCAATCACCCAAATGGGCGATAAGGCGCAGGCCATTAAAACAGCCTTGGCTGCGGGTGTACCAACGATCCCAGGCTCGAACGGGCCCGTTGCGAGCGTGGATGAAGCGGTTGAAGTGGCAGCAAGAACCGGGTACCCACTAGTTATTAAGGCGTCAGCGGGTGGTGGCGGTAAAGGCATCCGGGTTGCAGCTGACGAAGCTGAACTTCGGTCATTAATCCCTATCGCTCAGGCTGAGTCACTTGCGGCCTTTGGCAGTGATGAAGTTTATCTGGAACGCATGGTGACTGGCGCGAAGCACATTGAGGTCCAGGTATTTGGCGACGGTGAAACTTTCGTTCATTTGGGTGAGCGGGAGTGTTCAGTGCAACGCCGCCGCCAGAAACTTATTGAGGAGACACCAGCCCCATTACTCCCAGCGGCGGTGCGTGCGGAAATTTGCTCCGCAGCGGTGGCTCTCGCCGCCGCCGTCAAGTATCACGGTGCGGGCACAGTCGAGTTTCTATACGAGCCAAAGACTTCGGGCTACTACTTCATCGAGATGAACACCAGAATCCAAGTTGAGCATCCAATCACCGAGGCCGTGACGGGGATCGACCTAGTGGTTGAACAGCTGCGGGTGGCGGCGGGAGAAAAACTGTCATTTTCGCAGGAGGATGTAATGGCTAGGGGCCATGCCATTGAAGTACGTTTAAATGCAGAAGATCCAAGTTTTCAATTTATGCCTTCACCGGGCTATCTTGAGAAATTCAATCTGCCGTCAGGGCCATTCATTCGAATCGATAGTGGCTTCACGGTCGGCGACACCATCACCCCGTACTACGATTCGTTATTGGCCAAGGTAATTTCGTGGGGAAGAACACGTGAAGAGTCACTAAGTCGCATGCGTCGCGCCCTATATGAAATGGAAGTTGTCGGTGTTAAGACCACTTCTAGTTTCCTGTTACAAGTTATTGATTCGCCAGGCTTTATCGATGGTAGCTACGACACCCTGTTTTTGGAGTCCTGACCCGCAGATCGGGCACCGACCTGACTGCTTTCGAGAAGGAGCAAAATGAGCATGGAGACGAGCCGCTATACCTGGGGCGCCGATGAGCATTTGGTCGTCCAGTTGTCGCAATCCATGAGCCTACGGGCAAATTTTCAGGCTATGGCTATGGGTAGTGACCTCAAAGCACAGGAAATCGCAGGCATAACTGATATTTACCCAGGGAATGCCTCCTTCTTGGTGCGCTTCAATCCAGATGAGATTGATCCATATGAGGTTGAGAAACTGGTGAGAGCGGCTGAACTGCGGCTTGAGGATGGCGCAGTGCGAGGTATTGAGACTCGAATTTGTGAGGTACCGGTCTGGTACAACGACCCGTACACGAATGAGACGGGATCCAGATTTCGTGACCGACATCAAACCCCGGATTTGACGGACCTAGAGTTTGCCGCCCAACAAAACAATCTGCCAAGTGTCGAAGCATTTATTGAGGCTCACGCGGGTGCTCCGTGGATCACCTCAATGCTCGGGTTCGTCGCTGGCTTGCCTTGGTTCTTTCAAATGGTTCCGCAGGAGCGTCAGTTGCAGGTGCCGAAGTACGTGCGGCCTCGCACCGACACCCCAAAACAAACCATCGGGCACGGAGGCTGCTTCAGTGCCATTTACAGCGTCCGTGGCGCTGGGGGCTACCAAATGTTTGGAATCACCCCAGTTCCGATTTACGACCCAGAAAACAAACTCCCGGACTTTGCCGAAACGATGATCTTTTTTAGGCCCGGTGACATCGTAAAGTTTCGGGCAATTGACGAGCCTGAATTCCGCACGATCGAGGCGGCTGTTGAAGCCCGCACCTATCGGTATAAACAAGCGCCAGTTTCATTTGTCCTAGAAGAGTATGAGGCTTCACCTGACCTATATAACGAAAAGTTGATCGGGGCGCTAAATGCCAGTTGAAGTAATAAACCCAGGTCTTGCAACTTCAATTCAAGATTTAGGCCGGCAAGGTCATTACAACGTCGGCATACCTCCATCCGGTGCGGTTGATAGGTACGCCGCCATTGCCGCAAACACTCTCGTAGGTAATGGGGCGGGGGAGGCCGTCTTTGAATCGGCCTACATGGGACCAAAACTTCGTTTCACGGAGCCTGGTGTGGTTGCGGTGACAGGGGCGCAGGCGCCGGTATTCATAAATGGCACAGCTGCACCAAGCTGGGAGTCACTACAGGTGGCCGCTGGTGATGAACTTTCCTTTGGGATATTTACGTCGGGTGCGCGCATTTACATCGCGGTGGCCGGGGGGATAAATGTGCCCATAGTTTTAGGGAGCCGATCCCACTATGCGCTGGGAGCGATCGGAGGTTTCGAAGGGCGAAATCTATTAGCCGGTGACAGCATTCCGATTGGGCAGTCGGCCGGAACACCGGGTCGGGCTGTGCCAGAGGAGATGCGCCCGGTGCACGCGCGCGAGATTGACGTCCGAATTGTGCTCGGCCTTTACGACTTCAGGCTTTCTGAAAATGGACTTTCGGCGCTGATCGACAAGCCATGGCAGTTAACTACGGTCGCAGACCGCATCGGATTCCGTTATGCCGGTAACACCCTCGAGTGGGTTCCGCGCGAGCAGCCATTTGGTGCTGGGTCTGACCCGTCGAACATTACCGACGCCCCATATCCAGTCGGATCTATACAGGTTCCAGCCGGTACCGAGCCGATAATTTTGCACAGGGATGCTGTCTCAGGTGGGGGTTATGCCCAAGTCGGCACCGTGATCAGCGCCGACATGGATCTAGTTGGCCAAAGCTCGCCCGGCACCCAGACGAGATTTCGCCCGGTGTCAGTTGACGAGGCGCTAGATGCCCGCAGGCAGTACATGGATCGCCAGCGCAAACTAATTCAACTTTGGTGAAAGGTCTGCGAAACTCAAGCTGGTAGATGACCGGCAGGCATGGTGTTATTCCCGTCTAGTAATTCGATTGTGATGTATCGGATTGGCTTGTCACCTACATTTGCTAGGTCGTGCAGCAAGATGTCACCATCGCGAAATGTGAAGAATTTTACCTGTCCTCGATCTGGCGTCATTGACATCTGTTCACCGTGGTTTCCTTCGCGAATAATTCTTTGGACTATTGGGCCGGGGTCGGCTGCAACCCAGAAATAATCAATGGTGTGACAGTGGAAAGGGGCATGCTGCCCAGGTTGAAGAGCTAACTCCCAGACTCGTACCCGAGAGTTCTCAAAAAGCAAAGTTGTACCTACCGAAAAGTTACTCATACCAGCTGCTATTTCCTCCGCGCAGTCACTGGCATCGAATTCAGTTATTACAGGTGTCATTTGCTGCTCCCTCTAATTGTCGGAATACTGTGACAATGCTAGAGGTGAAGAAACTTGATGAAGACTTTTCGCGCTATAAAAAAATCTGCTGCAGGACTTTAGCTTCTAGTCGTTGAAGAACACAAAAGCGACCAACGATTATTGAGCAATAACACGATCACATCGGACTTAACTAGGTGACACAATGCCCAGGATCTGTGGGGAGTGGCCTATGTGATGGCCGGCTGCTTACGTGAAATCTCTATAACGACGGAGTCATCTTCGCGTTCGTGGCCCTCATCGCGCCCTTGCGCGAACAACCCGAGTGCGGCACTCGCCAATGGGGTCCCCAGGGAGTGGGCGGCTGCCTCAGCAGTAACTAGGCCGAGGTCTTTAACAAATAGGCCAAGTGCACTTCGCACAATTTCCTGAGGCCCTTCGACCATTCTGCGGCCCCGGTCTTCGAACATAAAAGAGGTTGCGGCGCCGCCGCGCAATGCCGACCAGCACTGATTGGCATCGAGGCCCAGGGATTCGGCAAAAGCAAGCGCTTCACCGGCAGCGGCTATGTGAACACCACACAGCAGTTGGTTTACCAGTTTGGCTTTCTGTGCATCACCAGGGATTTCACCGAAGTCAGCCACTTCTCGGGCCATCAGGAGTATCAATGGCATGGCCTTGGCTTTATTGGAGTCACTTCCGCTGACCATGAAAAGCAAATCACCGGCTTCGGCGCGCGCGACGCCGCCGGAAACAGGGGCGTCCACCAGGCCTATACCCAACTTTCCGAGCCGCTCAGCGCAGCTGACCGCAACTTCAACTCCCACGGTCGCGGTGACGATCACCACGCTGCCAGGCGCCATAACTTTGGCTACCCCATCTGGGCCGAAGAGCACCGATTCAAGCTGAGCACCGGTAGCAACCATAACAAACAAAAGGTCTGCATTTTCGCCGACTTGATCCAGGCTCACCGAGAGCGCACCGGCTTCAACAACCTGAGCTACCTTGGCTGCATCCAAATCGAAGGCGGAAACCCCGTAACCTCCACGAGAGAGCACCGACGCCATTGGCAATCCCATGGCGCCTAAGCCGATCCATCCTACGTTCACTTACTTCCCTTTCATTCAATTTGTGGTTTGGTGCTGAACTCAGATTGATAGCTTCGATAAGCGAACCCTCGCTACCTACCCTTCAAGAATTTCAACCGCGCGGGTGAGTGTATTTTCGTCGCCCACGTTTCCAGGAAAAACAATATAGGGAATGCTCTGGCAGTCCGAACTTGCAACGAGTGGCCTAAAAACTGAAATATTGCCGGGGAACAATTGCCCAAGTACTCGCGCACGGGTAATTCCCAAACCCTGCACGGCAAGATCATGCGAAGTGATACCACCTTTTGCAATTACCCATTCGGGGAAGTGTGCCGCGATTAGTCGCAAAATATTGGACATGCCAGCAGAAACACTTCTTGCAATGTCGAGGTTTTCAGCTATATCGGCACCTGGCACCACTGTGCGACTGGTGGAGATTAAGGTGATGTTTTCCTTAAGTGATTCGATCGCTTGTTTGGCGACTTCATTCACGTACTCCAACCTTCCCGCACCAGTAACTAAGAGTTGTGCCACATCAACCACCAAGTGATTTACCGAACGGTTAGTGAGCAAAGAGTCCATTTGGCTGGTGCTGAGAGCGGTATGTGAGCCCACCATTATCAAGCCTCGCGAATTTGTTTCGGGGCGTGGTGGTAGACCTGCCCAAATTACCTCTTTAGTAACAGGTGGAATTGTCTCAATGCCGAGCAGCGGCTTAACGAAAGATGGCCCACTGCGGAACACGAAAGTCCCGCCGAGTCGCTCAGCTCGAGTAACACCAAGTGCCACAATCTCAAGATCGGAATAGTCGAGGGCGTTCACTACAACCCAAGACCCGGCGGGAACTCCTAAGAGAATTTCGGCGACAGCGTCGGGGCCTCCAAGACGAATAACGTCAAGCGATAAAGAAGCTACATCTTCTGCCTTGATTGAACCTTTACTTTTCTCCTCTAGGAAATCCCGTAGGTCGGAGTTGGCGTAGCCAAATGATGAATCTTTTGAGTACTCCGTTTCGGAGACCGGGCGCATCTCACCTGAAACTTTGGCCCAATGTGTATCATCTGCGGTCATTCGCGCCGCCTCGATAAATGCAGGTGCGAAGAGGATTGCCTGAAAGCCTTGCCCAGTTGACTGAACCTGTGCTTTTTCTAGCACGGCAATTTCGGCGATCACGTGCCCGCGGAGCGTGGAGTCACTTCTACTCACGAAACGAACCACAACGTCGTCGTCGCGCAACAACTCGAGGATATTTCGCACCAAGGTAGAGGTGAGTTCTATGGCCTCACTTTCAGCTAGGCTGCGAGTGTTGGTGAGAACGAAACACGAACCGTTGCCTTCGCGCAGGGCCCGCACGACTTCGCCGGCCTCAGGGATAAGCACCACATCTATCCCGTGCACCGCCTGCGAGCCTGTTGGGTCATCGTCCAGAACAACCGTGAAATAGCGGTTTGCCGCGAGAAATTCTTGGATTTCGCGGGTGGCCTCGGCAGCAGGATTTTGGGGGGGCACGTCGAGACCTTCGAAGGTATTGCCGGTGCCTGCCGCTGGCGTAGAGGGTGTCATAAAAGGCCTTCCCCTCAGCTCAAGGCTGTTATCGCAGGTTTTTAGTTAATTCAGCAGGATTTCAGGTAGAACGCAAATGTATCTGAACAGGGGCAGGCCCATTGACCGGCCTTACTGGAGGGGATTGACTTTGGCCCAAATCCGGCATTGGTGTTACCGTTAGGGCCTACGGAAGGGTAGCTAAATGACTTGGATTCTTATCGCGATATTGGTGCTAGTTGTCATCTTGGTGCTTGTCGGCTTCAGCCAGTTCAACAAGCTGCGCCGCCTCAATCTGCTGTGCACCGGTGCCCTTGGCGATATCGATACTTTACTCACCAAACGAGCTGACTTAATCCCGAACTTGGTATCAACCGTCCAAGGAGCCAAGGATTTCGAATCGTCAACCCTTGAGGCCGTTACGCAAGCCCGTACCGCTGGTATGCAGGCGCAGAGCCTAGAGGCCAAAGCTGAGGCTGACGGGATGTTGACCCAAGCACTCGGCAAGTTGTTCGCTCTTGCTGAGGCGTATCCAGCGCTGACGGCTACCGAGAACTTCCGGTTGCTTCAGGTCCAGATATCAGAGATCGAAAGTCAGCTGCAGTTCGCGCGCCAGTTCTATAACGACACCGTTGTCACGCTCAACACCGCCGTTGTCACGGTGCCGTCGATGTGGTTCACCGGTATCGCCAAGGTGACCGAGCGTTCGGTTTACGCTGAGACCGATGAAACCAAGCGAGCCGTGCCAAAGGTTGAGTTCTAGCAGGTGGTCTCACGCCGTTTTCGTTTCTTCACAATTTGGGCTGCTTCACTTTTCGCGCTGTCGGCTGGTTTTGCCTCAGCCGCCAGTGCTCCTCATGCCGAAGCGTCGATAAATCCGTGGGAGTCAATTATCTCCTACGACGTCGTTGCTCAGGTGCAGCCAAATACCGACATGTTGATCACCGAAACAATTGTGTACGACCCTGGCACCGACGAGGTTCACCGCGGCATCCTGCGCGATATCCCACTGCAAGATGTGCTATCTAATGGTGACATTCGCACCTACGGTGTTGAGATCGAATCAATTAGTCGTGACGGCGCTGAAGTTATGTATGAGCAATCCGAGTCTGACTCCTTTATCAACCTGCGAATCGGTGATCCAAATATCCCGATCGAAGGTCTACATACTTTTGTGATCTCCTACCGGGTCACCGATGCCTTGGATGTCATCGAGGCAAGTGACCTCACGGCAAACTCACCCGAAAATATTAGTGCTGGCGATATTGGGTTGTATTGGGATTTCATCGGCTCCCAATGGCCATTTCCGATTTATCGAGGCAGTGCGGCGATAACCGGGCCTACCCCGGCCTTGATAGCGAATTGCTACGCCGGCCCCCAGGGCTCAACGAGTCAGTGCGTGGTTCAAGAAAATGTTGGCCCGCAGGCTGCCGTAGTTATGGTGGCTGATCTCAGCGCAGGTGGCGGCTTGACCGGTGTTCTCGGTTGGGCTCCAACCGGGTTCACCGAATTGCCGACTCCAAATATCGTCGCTGACCCAAAAGTCGCGGAGATGGAGCGGGCCTCCTCTTTATTGCCACTGTTCCTACTGCTTGGTGCAGCTGCCCTAGTCGCGCCCATCGTGATTGCGGTAATGCGCCGGCGCACTAGTGCTGGCGTGGTACTCGGTGCGACCCCGGTCCGCTATCAGCCACCGCAGGGCTTGCGGCCAGCACAAGTACAAGCTGGGATTGATGGCACGGTTGACACCCGCGGCTACTCGGCAACCCTGCTAGACCTGGCAGCGCGCGGTCACATCACCGTCAAGGAGCAGGCGGGTGGCCGGTTCCAAAGCGGTGGCATGGAGCTGAGCTGGACGGGCACCGGCAAAGATGAGATGGCCGATTGGGAGACCGCCCTGCTCGCGGCGATCTTCAAGGGCTCTCCAACTGCAACCATCGGTGAGTACGACGAGATTCTTGCGGCGGCTACCACGTCACTTTCAAGTACATTGGCGGCTGACGCTGCCAAATCAGGTCGGTACAACCCTCTTGGTGATGTACCTGATCGGCCCTACAAGTTACTCGCCCTACTGGGCGGCCTCATGCTTGCCGCGGGGTTGGCGGCACTTGTTATCGCTGCCGCCTACACCAGTGGCTCGGGGCTAGCGGTCATCGGGTTGGGGCTTTTGCTCGGCGGTATTGCTGGCGCCATCATCACTCCCCGCCAACAGACAAAAGTTTCTGCGGCATTTTTAGGGGAGGTCGAAGGGTTCAAGCGACTGCTTAATTCGGATTCGGCTGATGCCCGCCGCGATTTCGCCCAAAAAATAAACCTACCCCCGGCCGCCATCTTTGCAACCTTCTTGCCGTATGCGGTGGTACTTGGGCTCGAAGATACTTGGATGAAGAACTTCCCTGACCTTCGCCCAGAAGAGTTGCAGAACTATGGGATCTATGTAGCAAGTATGTATGCGATGTACGGGTGGTCATCTAGCATGGAGTCTAACTTTAGTTCGGGCATGACCGAACGCTCAAGTGATTCGGGTTTCAGTGGTGGCGGCGGTTTCAGTGGTGGTGGCGGCGGCGGTGGCGGCGGCGGATCGTTCTAGTCGTTAGTGCCCTCAAAGCAATTACATATGTTCCCCCCGATGAACATAGCCGAGGGGTTGAGGGAGTCGCTGTTACCGGCCACACCGGGGCGCACCGATGCAACAACAAGTGCAAGCCGATCAGTTGGCGCTGAACTTGCGGGTGCCGCAACATTGATAATTGGCATTTGATGCTCCGATCTTGTAGTCGTAAACCTATTCGTTGAGTGGTGGGCTGTTATAAATATACATCTATGTTTTTCTTGTAACAACCCAACACACAACGAAGCACGCGGGGACTTTACTCGTCACTACCCTCAAAGCAGATACAGGGATGGCTGTGCCAAGATGGGTTTAGGGTGCCGGCGCTACTGGCCACATCCTGCCGCAATAAAACTACGCCGAGTGCGAGCCGATCGGTTGGCGCTGAACTTGCTGGTGTCGCAATATTGACACTTGGCATTTGGTTCTCCAATCACTTGATGGGTCAATACCCGAACGGGCACCTACTTCAACGGTACGTCACAAAACGTCATTTACCTAGGTTTCTGTGAAACTTTCTGCACCAGCCCCGCTACCCTTGGAGTGTGATTATTGAGGTTTGGGCGGATGTCGTTTGCCCTTGGTGTTTTATCGGCAAGCGGCGGCTGGAACGAGCAATCGCGGTACTGCCGGAGCTACCTGAACTTGAAGTCGTTCATCGAGCATTTCAACTCGATCCCGGGGCGATTTCTGAAGGCGGGCTCACGGTCGATTTGTTGGCGAGCAAGTACGGACTGGATCCTGAGGGAGTAAGGAGCATGCTCGGGCAGGTTGACTCAGCGGGGGCAACCGAAGGCCTGACAATGCGGTTACACGAAACCCAAAGGGGCAACACTTCCTTTGCCCACCAGTTGATTTTATGGGCGCAACAGCAGGGTAGTGGACAAGAGCTCCTCGAGGGGATCTTCAGTGGCTATTTCGAAAATGCGCTCCCGATATTTACCATAGATGAACTAATGCCATTCGTGCGCGCTGCTGGTTTGGATGCCGAAGTTGCACGTGAGGTAATTGCCGCTGGCTCGTATCAAAGTGCGGTGGCGGCTGACCTCGAGATGGCGGCGCAGTTTGGTGCAACCGGGGTTCCATTCTTTGTTTTTGATCGCAGATTTGGGATTTCTGGGGCCCAGCCGTTTGAGGTATTCGTCGAGACGATAACCAAGGCGCTCGAGTCACCGCTAGATAAGTCGAGTGTTTAGAGCCTGAGCTATGAAGTGCAGGCAGCGCGGGCGGCTCGTACGCGGCCAACAGTAAGGGCATTAATGCAACTGAGTTGAAGTGCCGGAGTGGTCGCCGAGGAGGATCCATCGGTTACCGCTTGGGCGACAGTGGTTGCGAGGTCCAGCCGAGTCAAACTTGCCGCCATCGTCACCAAGTCTCGCTCGGCTCCACTATTGATAGCGGTGGTTCGAAGATCTTCACGCACCGCGGCGCGCTCATCCTCAGGCAGGGCGCGCAGCCCTGACCAGATGTATACCCACTGTAAGCGCTTGGCCTGGTCAACCGCCGACCCGATTTGGCCGTAGCCGAGTGAAGAAACCAATTGGGCGGCTAGGTCAATGCGACGCTCAGCGGCCGCATCGGTGATCACCACTGGATACTCTGCCTGCAATGAGGTGGGAGGCACAAAACTTTGGCTGAGCGCGATCCAAGTTGAGCTCGGCGCCTGCGGTTCTCCACCTAGCTCACCACCAAGCTCACCACCAAGCTCACCACCGGGCCGAGTGCTTGAAGTAAGTGGAGTCTCTTCAGACCCCCCGTAGATTAAAGTCAAATGATCACTCCCCGATGGGTAAGCGATTGCCATGTTGTAGGTGTCGTTACCAGCTTGCAGGGTCCACTGCCCGGTTGCGAAGTTGTAGCGGGCCCCGCTGCTGTAACCGGCGACATTACCGACGCCGTTTGCGGCGGCTGCCGCCTCGACTGGATCCTGCACAGTTTGCAAAACAAGGCGCTGACCGGCCCAGTAGCCTCCGCCATAGCCCGGGTTTCCTGGCACTAGCGGACTGTTCGCCCCGCAAACTTCTGGAGTGCAAACTATTACACCTCCGGTGACGTTGCCATTTTCATCAACCAGTGCCCACCCAGCATGCTCACCCGGGCATAGGCCGCGCCCGGTGACACAGCCCGGATCAGGGTTTGGCACGGGGGGGCAGCCACGGTTCCACGAACCGTAAACGGTCGGGCATACCTCACCATAAGAATTCGTCGAGGGGGTTGGTGTTGCTGACGGCGTCGCCATCAAGATCTCGTGCGGCAGCGGGGTAGTCAAGGTTGAGCTGGGACTAGGAACTGGGGTCAGTGTCGGGGTCGGGGTCGGGGTCGGCTCTGGAACTGGCGTGCTACTAGCACTCGGACTCGGTGCGGGGGTCGGATCCGCGTCAACACCGAAAGCGGGTACCGCCAGGGCGAAACTGCAGATCCCGATAAGGAACGAGCCGGCCAACCAACGCTTACCAGTCATGGCATTACCTCTGGATTCATTTCACCAAACTAGGCGGCACCCCTGACAATCCAGTTGTACGTACGCGAAGTGAGTTAGAACAACACCCTAGCCAGGTCACGGTACTGCTGTCGCGGAAACTCGGAAGATTCACCATTTAAGACCTGCACGCAAACCGAATCTGCACCCGCCGCGATCTGGGCAGCAACCCGCTCGGCTATTGCGTCAACATCACCCCAAGCGATAAGGGCATCTACTAAGTGGTCACTGCCGCCATCGCGGAAGTCATCCTCACTAAACCCAAGGCGGATCAAGTTATTGGTGTAGTTGGGCAACCCTAGATAGAGCTCCATGTGGTTTCGAGCAATCGCTCTAGCCAATTGCGGATCCGTCTCGAGCACCACTCCTTGCTCAGGTATCAACTGCGCATTCGGGCCCATCACTTCGCGGGCAAATGAGGTGTACTCAACAGGCACGAAATACGGGTGCGCACCCGATGAACGCTCCGAAGCCAATTTCAGCATTCGCGGGCCGAGTGCCGCCAGCACAAGCCGGTCATGTGGCACCGACGGTTGCTGCACATCTAGCTCATCTAGGTAGTTGACCATGCGGCTAAGTGGACGCTCATAGGTTTGGTTTGATGCTTCAACGATGCGGCCATGGCTGGCGCCCAAGCCCAGTAAGAAACGGCCAGGGTGCAGTTGCTCTAGGGAGTTGAAGGCGCTGGTCGTATCGGCTGCGGAGGAGTGCCAGATACTTAAAATGCCACTGGCTACTGTCATGTGCTTTGTCGCTGCCAAGAGATCACCGAAAACACTTGGAATCCCGACTCCAAAACCCGCGGAGAGCCAAAGGCTTTCGTAGCCGAGTTCTTCTATCTCCGCTGCCACCTCGCACGCCTCGGTTCGGCGAGCAGGATCTAGCCAATTACCAGTGCCCCAGATACCTACGTTTGAATTCAACATATTTCTAATACTACCTCTCGGCAGTTTGAACGCCAGCAAGCTCGTTAGCGGTGAAACCCCCGATTGCGGTGTGGATGAGTCCGAGGCTAGGTATGAATGTCGCCATCCAAGCGCAGGGCCGCAGGTAGTAATTCCACAGCGCCAGTCGGCCAGCCGACCGGCTCGGGCCCGAGTTGGCTCAGCAAGTCAATTTGTATCAGGCACCAAGGAGAAAGTGCCAACGTTCCATTCTTAGCACCGCGCACTACCTCGGCCCAGGGCACCCAGTTGGTTCTCTCGACTTCCGCTGGATCCGGTGTGGTCACTGCAGCGGGGGCAACTACCGCCATCAATACCGGGCACATTTCATTTTCGGCGATCCCATTCATTTCTGCGTGGTATCGAAATGTTGGCAGGATCAACCGCGGATCAGTGATCTTTATGCCAAGTTCATCGCGGCAGCGCCGGGTGGCTGCCGCCTCGACTGTTTCACCGGGCAGCGGATGCCCGCAGACTGAGTTTGTCCAAAGCCCGGGGAACGTTAACTTCGATAGTGCGCGTTGGCTCAGCAGCAGCCGGTTATCAGTGTCAAAGACGTAGCAGGAGAACGCGAGGTGCAGGGGAGTTTCGCTGTGGTGGACGAGTGACTTATCCAGGCTGCCCGCCACTGTTCCGTCTGCATAAAGCAGGACTACTAATTCAGTATCTGCCATCAAAGAATCCTAAACCGGTATGAAGTGTTTAACTTCCCTCACATGGCAAGGCACCTTGCTGATTGCCGATTGTGCCCTTATATGTCGGTTCAAATACCTTTTGGCTGGCTATTGGGGGTACGACATAAACTAATGGGTAGGGCCCTTTGCCGACACTTTCCGGGAAGCCCTCCATGGTCACTCGTCCGACGTTTACTTGGATTGTGACATCCCCAGATTTGGTACCGGCCCAGCAACCAGATGCTTTCGTTGAATCAAGTGCCTGCGCTCGCGTGGGCTGGGTCCCGGCGGGGACACCTTTATAATGAATGACGATGTTCTGCAGCGCATTTTGATTGACTGCCCAAGGCGCGGTGAAGTTAAAACTCATCCCCTTGGTTTTGGCCGTTGGCACAGTTGCGGTCGCAACACCGTTGACTACCGTGACGGTCTTCCCCTCGTAGGGCGCACCCGATTTACCTTTTAGCCACTGCGCGGGCTGGATGGTGCAACCGTCGCAGCCGACGACATTGAAAGTAATAGTTGTCGTGTTGGCGGCCATGGCGGCAGGGGCCAATAAAGTCGTGGCGGCAAAAGCTGTAGAGGCTAGAGCCAGGGTTAGCAGTGGGGTGGCGGTCATGGCCGCGATTCGGGTGCGCATTCCTGAACGCTATCAGGATCGCGTGAAATATCTGGTCATTTGCAGTTTCACCCGACCTGACTACACAGCGGTATGTGAACCACCTTCTTGTCAGTGGCTCACCGGCCGGGTGCAATTACCTTGAGGTCATCTCGACGCCTTGATCCTCTTCAGCCGGTTTTTTGGGACCGGTCAACTTCGACCACCATGAAGAGAGTTTGTCCTTGATCCTGCTGCCGAATCCCTTGGCTGAATCCTTAGCATCAACGGCGGTCTTGCGTGCGTTAAGTGCGGTGGTCTTCACGTCATCGACAGCATGTGAAGCTTCGGTCTTAGCTTGGTGCTTACCTGAGCTCCACAATCCTTTAAGCCAGCCGGTGATGCCGCCTTCTTTGTAGCTTTCACCGGCAACCGGGGCGGGGTCTGCTGTTTTAGCCCCGGACTTTTCCCAACCAACGCCGCCTTCACCGGTTGCTTGACCCCGTGACCTAAAACCACGATGCAAAATGCTGCCGGCTTGGGTCTGGGCGGTACCAGCGGCGCGTTCTTCCGCACTACCGCCATCAAGGTGCTTGTCGTGGGCGTCAGCCTGATCTTGTTTATTGCCACCCAGCCATTGGAAGGGTTTTGAAAGCAGTGTTCCCGCGGCTCTGGCTGCATACCCGGTGCCTTTAACCGCGGATGACGCCGTGATGCCACCCAATCCTGGAGCCACAATATGGCCGGCGGTTGCTAGGCCAGCTGTCGCTGCTTGGGTGCCGAGGCCTAAGGCGGAGACCGCTGCTGCAGTTTTCAAATTACCCTTAAGCAGGTCTTCTTCACCATCTGCGCCCGTGATTGTTTCGCCAGTTTTTTTGAGAGCTTGACCTGGCAATGCGGCAATCTGCATGGCTTTCGTCATGCCGCTAGTTTCTGGGCGCGCCTCATTAAGCTTCTCAGACTCTTCCATTGTGCCTTCGTATGTTGCTCGATGCCCTCCATCTTGAACTGCATCGCCAAGCCTCTTTGCGGCCAGCGCCTTCACAGCCGCGGACTTAAACATGCCGGTCTTGTTTTTGCGGGCAACCATTCGTTGCATATCTGCAGCTACGTAATCCTTGCGCGCCTCACCCGCTACGTCGGTTGGTTTTTCGCCGGAGGCTTCCTTGGCCATCCAAGCACCGGCTTGAATGCCAACGCCTAAGTGTTTGGCAACCTGGCCTGGATCAACACCCAACATGGCCTCCGAAAGGCTGGGCATGACCCCACCGCCGAGCGCTTTAGATGCAGAGTTCACCCCGCCGATTCCGGTTGCCGAGCCGCTGACGATATTTGCGACTGTCCCGGTGATGTTGCCGGCGGTGTGGCCGCTCACTTTGTTGAAGGCATTGTCACCGCGCAGGCCGGCGCCGAAACCAGAAAGGGCATCGGTGATGCCGGATTTTTTAGGCTGTTCTTTTTCGGCTGACTGAGTTGCTGGCCCCGAGATACTGCTCGGGGGAGCTACTTTCGCGGCTTCCGGAGCAGCTGTCGCTTCAGGTTCTGGGGCCGGTTGCGCGGGAGATGCGCCGAACATCAGCGGGTCTGGATTGAGCAGCGGGTCGATATCGGTGGATTGGGACGTTATGCGTTTAGCAACCGAGGGGCGACTGGTTGCAACTTGTGGTGCTGGCGATGCAACGGCGGCGGGCTCGGTAAGTGGGCGCGAGGTACTGACTGCTGCAGCTTGGGTGGGCGCCCTCGCGGCTTCGTCCCGGGCAGCCAACCGACGGCGGTCGGCTTCTTGTTCAGCTTTCGGGTGGAGGATATGAATCATGCTCATGGCAGTTACTCCTTGCTACGACTGATCTTCTGCTTTACTCATGCGGCGGTTGAGGATTATTCCAAAAAGAAGTGAGAGCAGGCCTAGGGCGAGAAGAACGGTAATAAACCCTGGGATTGAGATGATCGTGGTCTCGGTGCCATTTCGGGTAACCGAGAAAGTAAATTGCACACTTTGGGCACCGGTGCTCGCCGGGTTTGCCGGGCACATGGAGACCCCGCAGTTAACAAGAACCTGCCAGATCGTCAAGCACACGTAGCTGAAGAGCCAGCCAATAACGGTGAAGGTTGCGACGCGGGCCGGGCCGCCGTGGTGCAGTAAGCCTTCGTCGTCTGTTTGGTAGGAGGAGGTCCAAAGCAAAATAAATGCGCAAGCGAGAATCCCGGCAATGCAGAGGCCCAGGGCCCAGTAGTAAAGCGGAATCCCCATGACAATGTCATTTGGGTCAAGTACCAGAGTGCCTTCAGCGCTTCTTATCGCTTGCATGCCGGAGGCGGCTGATCCAACTAGTGCCGCAATGATCGTGATTGCGTAGTGCTTGGGTGAAAGGCCCATTAGTAAATTCATGATGGGGCCAATTGCCATGCCGACTAGAGCTGATCGTTCAACGATACAAAGTGCACAGGGCGGTTGCCCGTAACCGAATTGCTGCACCAATGAGCCGGTAACCACCGCGATGATTATCAGCACGGCGATGATGTTCAGCCACCTTGCCGCTCCCACGGCCGGGGTCGGTTCTGATCCTTGGCTTGAGTCGGCAGAACTTGAAGACCCTGAGGCTCCGCCGGGTACTTTTGGCATCGAACTTGGCATTTTCGGCGTAGAACTTGGCTTCTTGGGAAGAGCAGACTTCTCCTTGCTCATCATCCCTTGGAGGCCGCTCACCGGGTGCCCTCAATCTCAATCATGATGCCCTAGTTCCAGAGGACAAATAGTGTCGAAACCCCGAGGGTGGCCAAAGACGCCGGGGCGACCCAGCGCGACCTGAAGGCGGCGGCAACTATTACCCCGGCCCACAGAATGAACATGATTACCACGAGAATATGATAGCGAAGGGTAGAGGGGCCCGTGATCCACTATCTAGCAATATTGGCGAAGAACCCCGGTAAGTGCAGTTGGGGAAGGGGAAGGGCATGAAATACCGTGCTATCTGACCTCGATGCTGCCCTAAAGAACTACCTTCAAAATGAGACTATTTCGGGCCAAAGCGTCCAAGTAGCACTGGACCCCCCGACCAAGGATTGGGCAGCCCGTCGCACCGGGGCGGTGCTGAACCTCTTTTTGGCCGATATCCGTGAAGACGTGGATCGCCGCGATGTCAATTTGCGTGAGATCACCAATGACCAAGGGGTGATCGTCGCCCGCCAACAGGCTAACCGCTTCTACCTAGTCACTTACCTGTTGACCGCCTGGACTTCAACCCCAGAGGATGACCATCGGTTACTCGGTTTGGCCCTGGTGGCGATGCTGCGCCAGGATTATTTGCCATTTGAATATGTCACCGGTGACCTATCAGTATTGGTTGGCGCCGGTTTTCCGCTCACCACCCGGGTGGGTCTGCGGGCGATGAATGAGCGCACTTATTCAGAGATGATGACCGCCGTGGGCGCTGAGTATCGGCCACCTCTTTCTATCATCATTTCTATGCCGGTACCGACAGGTACGCCCGAAGCGGCTGGGCCCCCACAAACAGTTCCCCCGGTTGTCAGTATCGGAGATACCCGATCTGGTGCCTCGACGACCGTGCAAGGTCCAGATCCAGAAGATCCCGGTGCCGGCTATCGAACTCGAACTCGACCCACAAGTGATGTCAGTGCTCCGGTAAAGCCGTAAGTGGTTGCCGTGAAAGCTGAGCTAAACTCGGAGCAGGAGAATTCTTACGCGATGCGTCGCGTACTTGACTTTCTAGCTGAACGCATCGCAATGATCATCGAATTTGAGCGAGCTGCTGATGATGTCGCAGATCACCAGCGGGGTCACTATTTCCCCCCCCACCTAATAACTCGTGATGCTCGCAAAGGTGCGCCACAAAGTTTTAAGGACGTCATACCATTTGGAGACTTACCGGAGAGGTTGATTCATTTAGCTAAGAGTGCTGATCTGCTTGATATTGATTTGGGCATTCTTTTGACGGCAATGTCGGTAAATTTGCAGCAGCGCTTTGAACATTTCTTCATAGTCCTCAACAATGAAGTTGACACTCGAGGGCCGAACGTCTCAACAGCAATTCGCCTTGCTGGGTATGACCCAGACAGTGCCGATGCGCGAAGTCGACTGCGCCCTGATCGGCCGCTTCTAGCTCTCGGACTCATTGAGATCACGAACTCCAAAAGGTCCTTACTAACCCAAGTGTTAACCGTGCCCGAACGCGTGGTTGCGCATTTGCTTGGTGATGATGAGTTTGCGCCAGGCACAAGTTCTATCGCTTCGTTCATGGGTTCACCGCTGCTACCCGAGGAGTTACTTCCAAAGCTTCCGGATGATTTGGAGCTACCTGTTATTTTTCGAGCTGGGTCAGGTACAGCTGGGCGTGAACAGGCTTACGCCCTTGCATATCGAACGACAGGCAAGTCCCCGTTGCTTATTGACGGGTTAGGTTTAAGTCGAATTGAGGACGTATGTTCGCTGCAGATCCGCGAGTGTGTTCGCGAGGCGGCACTTGCTGGCAGTCCGATAGTTCTAGATATTCGGCACGCTGACACCGGGATGTCGGTTAGCGAAATCGCGCGGCTATTTGGAACTCTCTCGGTCGCCTTCATCATCCTTATTGAAGCTAAAGCGCATGTCGAGCTCTGGCATGGTTCGACCGTAGATCTGCCGCTGCCGACCGCGGGCGTGCGGCGCAGTTGGTGGGAACACCTAGGTGATGGAACCGAGCGAACCGCCGCCGCCGATGCCGCAATTCACGTTGACCCCCAGGAGTTGCACGCGCACCTAACCAATGGGGGCCCGCTGGCTCCAAGAGCCATCGAAAGCGGCACCTTGACCCAGGCGGTCGACCCGGAGTTCACCCTGGAGGATCTGGTGGCGTCGGCCCGGGTGACCGACGCCCTCCGTGAACTTCGGGATCGGGTCAGGCATCGCACCGTGGTTCTTGATGAGTGGCGAATGCGGCCCGGTGGTGGCCGCGGCCGCGGGGTAACCGCCTTGTTCTCGGGCCCATCGGGCACCGGGAAAACCATGGCGGCTGAAGCCTTGGCTGGTGAGCTTGGGGTACCGCTATTTCGGGTCAACTTGGCCAGCGTGGTCGATAAATACATAGGGGAGACCGAAAAAAAGCTGGATCGGGTCTTTACCTCGGTCGAAGATGTCGATGGGGTACTCCTTTTTGATGAGGCGGACGCCCTATTTAGCAAGCGTTCGGGGGTCTCTGATGCCCGAGACCGGTACGCCAACCTAGAAGTGGCCTATCTCTTGCAGCGAATGGAGTCCTTTGACGGGCTGGCGGTCTTGACCACGAACCTCCGGGCCAACCTCGATGAGGCCCTAATCCGGCGCCTGGACGCTGCTATTGATTTCCCGGAGCCCCAGGCCGAAGAAAGATATCTCCTGTGGCTGGCGTGTCTTAAGGGGAACATGGGGCGGGTGGGGCAGAATCACGTTCAACGGTTATCAGTGCTTCCCCTGACCGGCGGGTCTATTCGGGCGGCATCGGTGTCCGCCGCTTACTTGGCTGCCGCTCAAGGGGAACTTCTAGGCCCCGCACATCTCCTCCGCGGCGTGCAGCAGGAGTGGAGCAAGCAAGGTCGGCTTTCCTTCCCCACGACCGAGTTTGAAGAGAGCTTCACGGAGGCTGCACATGACGAACCTGATAAACGAATTTGATGCCCTTGGGCAAAACAAATATGTGACTCAGGGCAAGACCGCTGCAACGAACATGCGCCATAAGGGCGGAAGCGCCAGCGATGACCAAATCGGCGACGATGTAGAAGATGTTCAGTTTGATACCACGATGGATCCGCAGATCGATCCTGATCGCGTTGATCCTGCATTTGACCCTTCCAGTGCTTCGCTCGCTACCCGCCCACTCATCTGGATGTCCGACGCTTTAACTGACGTAGTCCCCGGGCAATCTGTCCGAATAAAAGTTAGCGTTCGAAATGTCGGAACTATTGTTGAGACTTACGATCTAAGTGTCTTGGGTCCGGCCCGCACATGGGTGTCGGTGGCACCATCTGAGATCTCGCTTTTCCCAGGTGACGAGGGCTCAGCTGTTGTCACCATTAAGCCACCGCGAAGCCCAAATATGCTCGCCGGCAGGTATGAGGTGGCCATCAAAGCGACTTCACAGGTCTTGTGGGCCGAAAGGGCCGTTGCTGAATTCAGCGTCACTGTTGCGCCGTACCATCAATTCAAGGCAGTCATTGCGCGCAGCACCTTGGAACTTAAAACGAAGACATCGACATACCTTCAAATTGTCAATGAAGGAAATTCATCAACCAAGTTTTCTGTTGACGTAACAGACCCGGATGGCGTCTTTGAGGGCACATTAGATGCCCCTACGTATGTACTAGATCCCGGGCAACCAGCCTGGCTAAAAGTGGAAGTCACTGGCCCCGTTCACATTATTGGCAAGCAAGTACATGGGGCCGTATTCGCTCACGTCAACCAAGTTCTTGACCTGGTCACCAATACACCGGTGATCGGGTCAAAGCCATTTGTGCAGCGCGTGGCGGTGACGCAAAAACCAGTCATTCGTTTCAGACTTGGCTGGTTCGGACGGATACTCATAATCTTCCTCCTCCTCGCTTTGGTCGCTGCATTCGTCCTCTCTCGGTTTTTCAGCACAGCGCCCCAGTCAAGCGCGGGGGCGCCTTCTTACCCAACTAACTTCTCCGCAGTAATGAGCGGAAACACCAATGTCGTTCTCACCTGGGACCCAGTAACTGGAGCCACGGGCTACCACATCTATGCGGTGGGTGAGGCCGGGAGTTCTGCCTCTCCTTCTGCGGCTGCGACAACCGCACCGGCCCCTGCGACAACCGCACCGGCCCCTGCGACAACCGCACCGGTCCCTGCGACAACCGCACCGGCCCCTGTGACAACCGCACCGGCCCCTGTGACAACCGCACCGGTGAACTATGTGCAACCTGCCGCTGCCACCAACCGGACGAAAGCTGTGATTTTGTCAAGTACGTACGCATTGGACTCATCGGTTTTCGTGTTTGAGCCACAAACCAAGAACGGGAAGACTTCTAAGAATAACGCGAAGCAGCGAAGTCAAAAGTTCCAAGAAATTGCAGCGCGACTACCTATGGTGGTACCGCAAGGTGGATCGGTATCGTCCTCGTCACCGAGTGCGTCGAGTGCATCGAGTGCATCGGGCTCCTCTAGCGGGGCGTCAGGTTCGCCAACACCGTCGTCGACCGTTTCCGCCTTGAGCTCGGCTTCCGCCGCGTCATTGGATTTGTCTAACCCAACTTCAGCCTGCCAAAACTGCACATCGGTGAATTCGTTGCCGTCGGGATCGACTCGGTATGAAGTTTCTGGAGCTAAGGCTGGCATCTTGGCCTGCTACCGCATTGTGGCTCTCAACGGAAGTTACAGTTCCCTTTACAGTGGCGCCGCTTGCGTGCAGGTGCCAACTGTCGAGCAGGCCGCAGCCGCTGACAACGCCGCCGCCGCGGCCGCGGCATCCAGCGCCGCTTCAGCCTCACCGTCGCCAACAGCTATTCCGGCGTGTGCGCCGGTGAAATTCAAGGTGACCGCGATGAGTTCAAGTGCAATAGGGATTGTGTGGCAGGCTCCAACGAAGTTACCAAAAGGCGCGGTAGATGATTACTGCGATTTAACGATTCCAATTACCGGGTGGGATATTCAGCACCAAATTCTTACCGGGTGGTCATCGGTTTCGCCAGCACCGCAATTAAACGACACCGCTTTGCAACTCAGCGGATTATCCCCGGATACAGAATATTGCTTCAGAATGAACAGTGTTACGGCTACTGGCCCCTCCTTGTTTAGCAAGGAAGTGTGCGCCACAACAGATGAGGAAGTCGTGGCATCACCTTCCGCGTCACCATCGAGCAGTGCATCCGCAAGTGCGTCAGCGAGTGCGACGGCAACAACCGGAGATACCGCTGTGCCCGCCCCAACCAGCTAACGTCGCCAAGTAGTTTGAGCGGATCAAGACTGTGAAGTTTTAGAAGGTGTTGGGCTTGCTGTTGAAGGTGCCGGCGTTGGGTTAGGCGAACCGGTCGTTGTTGGTGATGTAGAAGAACTGGCTGATGGGGTTGGCGACGGGCTAGGAATGGTGCCCGGTGCCGCACATGGGATAGCCGAGGCGCTCGGAGTAGCGGATGCAGACCCGGACGGGGAGCTAGTACCAGCAGGTGCCGATGTTCCCGATGCCGCCGAACTTGGTGCTGATGAGGCGGCTGAACTTGGTGCGGCTGACGCGCTGCTGCTTTCGCCCCCAGGTCTAAACGGATTGAGTACCTCTACTGTGCTGACACTTGGACTCTGCAGGAAGTTCAGTGAGCTGATGGCGACCGCGCCAAAATTTGGATCAGGGGTAATCACGTAGCGCGACGGATACACCGAGTCAATTGAGACCGTCACGCTGGTTGCGTAAGTGGTCGGGAAACTCATTATTTGTGTGTAGAGAGCATTGCTGGTCGGTGCTTCGAGTAACACAGTGTCGATCGTTCCGCTAGGGGAAAATGTCATGCTTATATTTTTCGGCTGGGCAAGGGCTTGGACGTCGATGTCACTGTCTTGGGTGCCGGGTGCGACGATAATTCTATCGATGGGGTAGCACTGCGTGAAGGTAAATGTAATTGTGGTACCAACTCCGAGGCCGTTCATCTCCGCACTAGCCCAGTAATCGACGGAGTTGGCTTGGTTAAGGCTGGTTGGAGTGGTTCCCGGCAATGATGAACTGGCGGTAATACTCGCAACCGACGTTTCTTCACCAAGTTTCGGAAAGATGAACTCGGAAATAGTTTGACCAGTTTCCTTAAAAAAAGCCCTTGTTGTAGCTGCCATTGGGCCCCAGAAGAAAAACCAAATGAGGAACACTATGAGCCCAAGAATTACGTAAAGCAGGTAGCTTTTTCGCCAAGCCTTCTGAACTGGCGATGAAGTTGACCCACCCGGCCTACCGGCCCCGGTGGACTCTTTTATTACTGGCGGCACCGGTGCCAGGCGATAGGTAGATAGGTAGCTTCCGCACCATTCGCAGTAGGCATGGTCGATTGGATTGTGGTGGCCGCAGTGAGCGCATTCTACCGCGGGGCCATGGGTTTCTCCCTCAGCAAGAATTGAGCGCCGAGTGCGTTGTTGTCTCTCCTCTTCCTCTTGTGGGAGCTCTGCAACAACGTCAACGGTGGGATGAGCGGGGATAACATTGACAGTCGCCACCTCAGTATTGATAAGACCGGCGGCAGGGGAGAGGTCATCTTCACCGGTGGCCGCAGCTGGGTCGGTGCCTGAAGTTGTCGCGTTCGGGTCAGCCGTTTTTGGCGCTTTGGGGCGCCGCCAAAAGGCCCACCAAGGTATGGGCTTGCTATCAACCGAATCAGAGTCATCGTCACCAGAGTCATCGTCACCAGAGTCGCCGTCATGATGACCAAGGTGCAAGCCGTGGAAGCGATGATGGGGCTCGTCCGTTGGCAGAGGTACCGTTTCGACAGGCTCCTCGGGTGTTTGCGTCACCGCGGGTTCGACAACCACGACGGGTTCGGTTGGCTCGGGTGCAGGCGGCTTTGGCTCGGGCACCGTGGAGGTTACCTCTGTGGGGCTCCAAGATGGGACGCCCATGAACTCTAGGTAGGCACCACATGTTGGGCAGT
>JBIIOU010000212.1:0-3341 GCA_044336815.1 Candidatus Nanopelagicales bacterium
CGCAGTGAACAGCCGGATGCGCAGTGCTCACAAGTTGTAGGTACTGAGACTAGATCAAATGGTCGCGACCGGAATCGGTAAGCCGCGCTGGTCAATGCGCCGACCGGGCAAATCTGCACGGTGTTACCCGAGAAGTACGAGTCAAATGGTTGATCGGCCGCGGTGCCGACTTGCTGATTGGATCCGCGTTCAAGTAGCTCAAGCATTGGATCACCAGCGATTTGCTCTGCGAACCTGGTACATCGGGCGCACGAAACGCAGCGCTCGCGGTCGAGCAGGATCTGTGCGCTGACATTTATTGGCTTGGGGAAAGTGCGCTTCTCTTCTTCAAATCGCGACTCCGGGCGACCGGCGCTCATGGCTTGGTTCTGCAGTGGGCACTCACCACCCTTATCGCACACCGGGCAATCGAGGGGGTGATTCAGCAGCAAGAACTCCATAACGCCTTCTTGGGCATCTCGCGCAATAGGTGAAGTTAATTGCGTTCGAACCTGCATTCCATCAGAAACCACCTGCGCGCAGGCTGGCTGCGGTTTCGGGACACCCTCGATGTCAACCAAACACATGCGGCAAGCCGCAACCGGCTCAAGGAGTGGGTGATCACAAAACCGCGGAATCTCAATACCGAGCAACTCAGCCGCGCGGATGACGAGGGTGCCTTTGGGGATTTCAATGGCGACGCCGTCAACGACAACGGTCACCAAATCCACCTGCGGGGTGATATCTGATCCGGCATTACTGGTTATGGTCATCTGGTTGCCGTTTCCGCAAAGACGTAGGAAGCTACCGGATTAAATTGTTCATCGGCAGAGGTAGTGGTGGCTGCCTCAAACTCGGCACGGAAGAACTTTAGGGCCGCCGGGTACGGGGTCGCCGCGGCGTCACCGAGGGCGCAGAAGGACCGACCGGCAATCTGCGAGCAAAGGTTCACCAAGGTGTCAACTTCAGCTGGCGATCCATGTCCGTGCTCGAACTTCTCGAGTACTCCGGTAATCCAGTACGTACCTTCACGGCACGGAGTGCATTTACCGCATGACTCATGCTTGTAGAACTCAAGCCACCTAGTCACTGCCTTTACGACACTGACCGTGTTGTCGAACAGCATCGGAGTACCGGTGCCGAGCATCGTGCCCGCGGCAGCCATATCTTCGTAGGTCAGCGGAAGGTCAAGGTGCTCACCAGTCAACATTGGTACCGAAGAGCCCCCGGGCAGCCAGAACTTGACTTCACCTCCACCTCTGATGCCACCGGCGTAGTCAAGGAGTTCGCGCATCGTGATACCAAGTGGAGCCTCGTAGATACCAGGGCGCACTACATGGCCTGAAACTGCGAATACTTTGAAGCCCGGGGATTTCTCGGTCCCGAATTGGCGGAACCAAGCCACCCCCCTATCGACGATATACGGGATGTTTGCGATGGTTTCGACGTTATTGATGACCGTGGGTGAGGCATAAAGGCCCGCAACCGCCGGGAACGGCGGCTTGAGGCGGGGCTGACCGCGGTAACCCTCAAGGGAATCAAGCAGTGCGGTTTCTTCGCCGCAGATGTAGGCACCGGCGCCAGAGTGGACGACGACATCAAGGGAAAAGTCAGTGCCAAGAATATTCTCGCCAATAAAGCCTGCCGCGCGCGCCTGCTCAACCGCATAGGCGACCTTGCGAATGGCGTGCGGTACCTCACCGCGGATGTAGATGAATGCGTGGTTGGCTCGAATCGCATACGAGGCGATGATTACACCCTCAACCAGTGCATGCGGATTCGCCAACATGATCGGGATGTCTTTGCATGCACCCGGCTCAGATTCATCTGCATTGACCACGAGGTAGTGCGGCTTGCCATCATTTTGTGGTACAAAACCCCACTTCATGCCGGTAGGGAAGCCGGCGCCACCACGTCCGCGCAGCCCTGAATCCTTTATCTGACCGATGATCGCGTCAGGATCCATTTTTAGGGCAGCGGCGAGTGCCTGATATCCACCAACCCGGCGGTAGCCTTCGATCGTGTAAAGGTCTGGCTTATCCCAATGTTCGGTGATAATTGGCGTCAGCCCGGAAGTAATCATGAGGCATCCCCCGCCGGTACCGAGGCCGCGCTCATTCCGCGCTCCCGTGCAATGCGAAGGCCAACCAGCATTTTCGCATCTACCGCCTCACCTTCGTTGACCAAACCGTCGAGCGGGTAAGCAAGGGTGTGTTCGGTCGCTTGGAAATCGCGAATTACGGGGCCGCGAGTCGATGCGACCTGCTCACCGCGCGCAAGGCGGTCAACTACATCAACGGCACTGGCAGGAGTTACATCGTCCATAAACTCCCAATCGACGGTCATCACGGGTGCGTGGGTGCAGGCGGCTTGGCATTCAATACGTTCAAGCCAAAACTCACCATCGGCACTTGGCTCGTTACTTCCGATGCCTAATCTTTCACTTAGCGCTGCATACACGGCATCGCCACCGAGCAGACCGCACAGGGTGTTCGTGCAGACGCCGACGTGATGCTTACCAACCGGCTTGCGCTTGTACATCGTGTAAAAAGTCGCGACCGCGGTGACTTCGGCAGAGGTGATACCCAGGACTTCAGCACACGCGTTTATTCCTTCGGCGGTGACTTCGTTATCAACACTTTGCACTAGATGAAGCATGGGAAGTAGCGCCGAGCGAGATTTAGGGTAGCGCGAAGCCAGATCACGCATCTGGCCGCGAGTTGCCTCACTGAAAGTCATAAGTCTGCGTCGCTCTCGTTTTCGTTGGGTATTACCGGTCGACCCCGCCCATGACAGGATCGATGCTAGCGACCGCGGCAATTAGATCTGCCACCTGACCGCCTTCGCTCATCGCTGCCACAGACTGCAGGTTGGTAAATGAAGGATCACGGAAGTGCGCGCGATAAGGCCGGGTACCACCAGCGCTAACTAAGTGGCAACCGAGCTCACCTCGTGGTGACTCAATTGCGGTGTAGACCTGCCCTACCGGAACTTTGAAACCCTCGGTAACTAACTTGAAATGATGGATAAGGGCTTCCATGGACTCCGCCATGATCTCGCGGATGTGTTCGGTTGAATTGCCTTGACCGTCAGCACCAATTGCCAGTTGCGCCGGCCAGGCGATTCTCTTATCGGCGATCATTACTGGGCCTGGCTGTTCGAGCCGATCAAGGGCTTGTTCGATGATCCTGATGGACTGCTGCATTTCCCCCACACGGATTAGAAAGCGGCCGTACGCATCGCAGGTTGTTTCAGTGACCACGTCAAATTCAAAGGTTTCGTACCCGCAGTACGGCTGGGATTTGCGTAGGTCATGGGGCAACCCCGTGGCACGCAAGATTGGCCCGGTAACACCAAGTGAC
>JBIIOU010000213.1:0-3335 GCA_044336815.1 Candidatus Nanopelagicales bacterium
CTGCCGCGAACTTCAGCGGCGCGGGGGTGGTTTGGGCATCGCAACAGCATGTATCGGAGTCGGGCTCGGCATCGCAGTACTCGTGGAGGTTTGATGATAAAGCTTGAAGACTTCACAGACATCACTTATGCGACCACCGATGGGGTTGCCGTCATCACAATCAACCGACCCGATCGCTACAACGCGCTACGTGGTCGAACCGTTGATGAACTCATTTATGCCTTTCGCTACGCCTGGGTTGATAAATCCGTGGGCGCCATCATCTTGACCGGCGCCGGCCCGAAAGCATTTTGCAGTGGCGGTGACCAAAAAGAGCGTGCCGCGACCGGTGGCTATGGCGAAACCGAAATGGGCATGTTCGAAATTGATCGCCTGCACCGCATCATCCGCGAGGTGCCCAAGCCGGTCATCGCGGCCGTAAATGGGTTTGCAATCGGTGGTGGCCATGTCCTGCATGTGCTCTGCGACGTGTCGTTAGCCGCTAGTACCGCGAAATTCGGCCAAGTCGGCCCACGTGTCGGTAGTTTCGATGCCGGCTTCGGCACCGCCTATCTGGCCCGGGTAGTAGGCGAAAAACGCGCCCGCGAGATCTGGTTTTTCTGCGACCAATACGACGCCGCCACCGCCGAGAGATGGGGCTTGGTCAACCGAGTTGTCGAGCCAGGTGAGCTGATGCCGCTCGCGCTTTCTTGGGGCCGCAAGGTGCTGGACCTATCCCCCACAGCGATCAAGACTCTTAAGCACAGTTTCAATGCGGACACTGACCACCTCGTCG
This sequence comes from Candidatus Nanopelagicales bacterium, assembly GCA_044336815.1. Lineage (GTDB taxonomy): Bacteria > Actinomycetota > Actinomycetes > S36-B12 > S36-B12. The sequence goes on from JBIIOU010000213.1 coordinate 776, forward strand.
GACTCCAGTCACTCGCATTTGATGTGCTTGATCTCTTTGTCGATACCGATGAAGCCAAAGAGGGTGGCGCCGCCTTCAACGAGAAGCGGCCACCGGATTTCACGCCCTACCGCTGAAATCAACCGATCCCCACAGGCAGATTTCTACCATTAGTACCAGATTTTCTACCATGGTAGACTGGTTCCATGTCCCTCAACATTAAAAACCCCGAAACCCATGAGTTGGCCCGGGAGTTGGCCGCGCTCTTGCACACCACCGTAACCAGTGCCGTCACCTTGGCATTAAAAGAGTACATCGCAATTCGCAAAACTGGTAGTCAGCCGGTAGCCAAAGTTGAGCGGCTACGGGCCATCTCTGCGCGAGCGACGGCACGGATGCGGGCCACCAGCGGGCTTAATCTGCACGACGTCGCCGATGGCCTATACGACGCGCGAGGGCTCCCACTTTGATAATCGACTCTTCAGCCCTAGTGAGTGCATTAATTGGCGAAAAAGACGCAGAGGAACTAATTCAGATAATCGCCGATTCACAAAACCCGCGCATATCTGCCGCAAACTATCTCGAGTCAGGTGTGGTGTTGGATTCGCGGAAAGACCCGGTGCTTTCGCGTTCCCTGGACGAGTTCCTTCAGGTCGCAGGCGTCGAAATAGTTCCGGTCACAGTTGAGCAGGCGCGCATAGCTCGAGACGCATATCGAGATTTTGGTAAAGGAAGCGGACATCTGGCACAACTCAACTTTGGCGACTGCTTTTCTTACGCGCTGGCAAAAGCCAACACTGAACCATTGCTATACGTAGGTTTGGATTTCAGTCACACCGACGTCGCTGCGGCTCGCATCCAATAGGGCAAGCACCGTTGTTAATTACCAACCCCAATCAGTTGACCAACCACCGCCGGGGCCGCTCGGCTATAGCTTCCTTTGCCACCAAAGTAAGGCGCGGCTTTGGATCTTCGGTACGACCAGCCGGTGGCTTGCGGCTTCCCGCCGAGTATTGCTTGGGCCACGGCATCCGATACTCCTGATCGGCGGCCGCGTGCAAGGTCCACGCCGGGTCATATAGATGCGGGCGGCCAAGTGCGCATAAGTCAGCGCGACCCGCGGCGATGATGGTGTTGATGTCATCCCAACTGCTGATCGACCCGACAGCCATCGTCGCCACTTTGGAAATATTGCGAATTCGATCAGCAAACGGGGTTTGGTACGTGCGGCCATATGCCGGGCGTGCATTGGCTGCGGTCTGCCCGGTTGACACATCGATGATGTCGGCACCGTGCTCAGCGAAGGCGCGTGCGATCTCAATTGAGTCCTCGCCACTTAGGCCCTCATCAACCCAGTCTGTTGCCGAGACGCGCACACTCATTGGGCGGTCCTTCGGCCAAGCAGCCCGGACAGCATCAAAAACCTCTAGCGGGAAACGCAACCGGTTTTCAACGCTCCCGCCGTACTCGTCGGTGCGCTGATTGCTTATTGGGGTCAAGAAACTGGAGAGTAGATACCCATGGGCGGCATGTAGCTCAAGTAGATCAAAACCGGCAGCCGCGGCCCGCTCGGTGGCTTCCACAAATTCGGCCTTCACGGCATCCATGTCGGCCCGGGTCATTTCACGTGGCATCTGATTTATCGACTGATACGGCAGGGGGGATGGCGCAATTAGCGGCCAATTACCGTTCGGCAGTGGTTGATCGATGCCATCCCACATGAGTTTGGTTGAGCCCTTACGGCCCGCATGCCCAAGCTGCACCCCGATTTTCGAAGGGGTGGTGTGTACGAAATCGACGATCTTCGCCCAAGCCCGGGTTTGCTCGTCGGTCCATAGGCCACCGCAGCCGGGTGTGATGCGGCCATCGGCCGAGGTGCAAACCATTTCGGTCATCACCAAGCCGGCGCCCCCCAGTGCCCGTGCACCTAGGTGCACCAAGTGGAACTCTCCGGGCACACCGTTTTCGGCTGAATACATATCCATTGCCGAAACCACGACCCGGTTGGGGAGCTCCAAGCCGCGCATTCGAAATGGCATAAACATCGGCGGTCTGGGCGTGGTGTCAGCGGGGACCCTGCCGTCGGCAATCTGATTTTGCAGGAACCAAACATCAACTCGCTCCATGAACTGCGGATCACGCTCGCGCAGATTGCCATAAGTGATCCGGCGTGAGCGGGTCAAGAGATTAAAAGCAAATTGGATCGGATCCTGATCCACGTATTGGGTTATCTCCTCGAACCACTCAAGCGCAGCTTGCGCTGATCGCTGGGTGCTCTCAACCACGGGGCGGCGCTCCTGATCATAGGCAGCGAGGGCCTTGGCTACATCGCGGTGTTCGAGCAAGCAGGCGGCCAGTGAGATTGAACCTTCCATCGCCAACTTGGTGCCAGAGCCGATCGCAAAGTGTGCGGTGTGTGCGGCGTCTCCCAAGATAACGAGATTCTCATGAGCCCAGGTGGCATTGCGGAAGGCACGGAAATTCACCCAGCGGCTATTGTTCGTGAGCAGTGGCTGGCCCCCTAGGTAATCCTTGAATATCTCTTCGATTCGAGCAATTGATGGCTCATCGCTTTTCCCAA
>JBIIOU010000046.1:0-13092 GCA_044336815.1 Candidatus Nanopelagicales bacterium
CGACAAGAAGCACAACCCTTGGGCAGGTTTTCTTGCCATGGCCCTTGCCATGATTCTATCGATTTGGCTATTTTCAAATCAGGTTCAGTACGTGGGGATTGTTCCAACAGCGATCCCAGAATTCGGTGACTGCGCATTTGAATTTGGCTTCATCTTTGCCATCATTTTCTACGCCATTCTTTTCAAGTTGCAGCGTGAGCGCAAAGACGAGAAAATGGTCCTTCCGACACAGTGATACAGGCATTGATTAAACTTGCTGCACACGAGCAATTGGGGACGCTAAATGGATGACGCTACCGTAATCAACGGGTGCAACTTGGCAGCTCCATCCATCACGGAGAAACCAATTGCATCGAAAATGCCGGGCGTCAGCCGGCTAGCGTTTATGCCCGATCCACGATCTTCACGACGTTGTCACCGTGCTTGATGTGCGCCGGCACCATTTTGCTCTATAAAATCCCTCGGATAGTGATCGGTGAGAACGAGAACTTTCAGGCTAGCGAAGACCTACTGCGCAGCCACGGCGTTGAAATTGTCGTGCTTGATGACCCCGAGACCAAGGCCATGTTTAAGGAGTGGATCGAAGCAAACCCGCGCCTGTGGAATGAAGATATCGGCGAAGAGGACTAGCGCCAACTAGGTAGGGTCTGGGCTAGACAGAAAGAGGCCAGGCCCAAATGACGCCCGAAAAGCATTTGCACCGCCCCGTCACCCCGGCGCTGGTCCTTGACTGGGGTGGGGTGCTGAGCACACCAATCCAAGACTCTTTCGACAGTTGGATGTTGGCTGCTGAAATAGATCCAGAGTCCTTTATGCGCGTCATGCGCGAGTTCCATAACACCGGTGACAGCCCGCTGCACCGCCGCGAGCGCGGTGAGATCAGCGTGAGTGAACTCGAGGAGGCCCTCGCACCACACCTGGTCACCTTGTGCGGGCAGCATGTTTCTCCCGATGGGCTGCTCGCAAGGATGTTTGAACACCTCAAGCCCAATACGGTGATGCTGCAGGTTGTTGAACTTGCTCGTGCAAATGGTTGGAAGACCGCGGTGCTGTCGAATGTTTGGGATGGCGATCACTATGACCCAAATTTGCTGGCGCAGTTCGACGCGGTGGTGCTTTCGGATTTGATAGGTGTTCGCAAACCGGATTTGAATGCTTACGAAGCGATTATCAAAGCCCTTGGCGTCGAAGCTGGTGACTGTATTTTTGTTGACGACATGCGCCGGAATGTTCTGGCTGCAGAATCGGCCAGTATGCAAGCCATCCAGTACCAGCCGGGTGTTGAAGTGCTGCTTTCGGAGTTAATAACCAGCGGGGCACCGAGTTGAAAACCCACGACAGCCCACGTGGGCTACAAGTGGCCCCGTTAACGGATTACTTGCGCACAAAACTTGGTAGCGACTCGGCCGGACTTCGGCCCCAACTCCTCCCCGGTGGCCACTCCAACATCAGTTATCGCCTCGACGGCGGCAACTTAGGCCCGCTTGTGCTGCGCCGCCCACCCCTTAGTCACATTTTGCCAACCGCCCACGACATGGCTCGCGAGTTCAAGGTGCTTACCGGCCTGGCATCGGTTGGCTATCCGGTGCCGCAGCCGATCGCCTTATGCGAGGACGCAGGTGTCATCGGTGCGCCTTTTGTCGTCATGGAGTTTGTTGATGGCCTAGTAATCGATGACGCCGCCGCCGCAGGCAGACTTGACCCAACCGCAGCGAGCACGCTTTCGCAGAACCTTGTGCGGTGCTTAGCCGACCTACACACCATAAATCCTGCAGCTGCCGGCCTGGAAAACCTCGGCAAACCCTCGGGGTACTTGCAAAGGCAACTGCTCCGGTGGATCAAACAGTGGGAGTTGACGAAGAAGATCGATTACCCTGCTGCCACACAACTCATCACCTGGCTGCAGCAGGCGGTCACGACCTTGCCCAATCAGACCCAGTCTTCAATTGTGCACGGGGACTACCGGCTCGATAACACGATCCTTGATCCACAAACCATGAAGATCAAGGCCGTCTTGGACTGGGAGATGTCAACTCTTGGTGATCCGCTACTTGATGTCGCGTTGACACTGCTCTACATGACCGAAAGCAACGACAACCTCCGCAACTCCGTTCCAATAGCGCTGGGGGTTACTACGCCACCCGGTTACTACACTCGAGTTGAATTCCTAACTGCTTATTGTGAAATAACGAACGCTGACACCAGCTACTTGAATTTCTGCCTCGCTTTATCTTGCTTCAAACTCGCTGCGATTCTCGAATCAATCAAGCATCGCAGTGAAGCTGGTGAGCAGCTGGGCCGTGCCGAGCATTCGGGGGATTTATTCGGTGACTCGTGCAACAATTTGCTGCTTATGGGTTTGGCTGTGACCGAAGGCGACGGGGTTTCCGGTCTCAACCGGTGATTAAGTAATTACTTCCTGCATACGCTTAGTTTCGGAGGATTTAATGCCAACCGGTGATGGCCAATTCGTCGACCGCCTAACCCTTGAAACCTTAGATCGCGATATTTTCTCGGGCACCTGCCACGCGGGCGCTCCCCTTCGGGCTTACGGTGGCCAGATCGCGGCTCAAGCGCTGATGGCCGCGGGCATGACTGTCGACGACACAGACCGCCAGGTGCATTCACTCCACGGCTATTTCTTGCGCCCCGGACGCACCAAGGATTCGATCATCTATTTGGTTGAGCGACCACGCGATGGCCGCTCATTTTCGACCCGAATCGTGCGGGCGGTGCAGCACGGTGAAACTATCTTCTTGATGACAGCATCGTTCGCGGTCAAAGATCCTGGCCCTGAACATCAATTCGAACTACCCACCGTGGTTTCACCTGAAATCGTTCCCGAGATGTCATTTCCCGAAATTTTGGCTTTGGATCCCGAAAGCGCCCTAAACCTGAATTACCCGGACCAAGCCCTTGTCGACCTGCGCATCGTCGATCATGAAAAGCATGTCTTATTGCACGAAGGCAGATTCGAGCGCATGTCTTGGGTGCGCATTACCGAACCACTGCCTGATGATCCACTGGTGCAGGCAAGTGCCCTTGCGTATCTCTCAGATCTGACGATGGTGGGCACCGCCCTTAGCCCTCACGTCGAGATTAAGGACCAACTCCAATTGGCCTCTATTGACCACGCGATGTGGTTTCACGCCCCGATCGATACCGGCCAGTGGCTGCTCTTCGCTCAAGACACCCCGGTGGCCCGCGGTGGCCACGGGCTGGCCCGCGGCTTGTTCTACGACCGCCAGGGCCAACTTGTCGCTTCAGTTGTTCAGGAGTCACTTATGCGCATGAGTCGTCGCAGTTAACTCTGCGACTGAAACTAACACTGCGGCGCAGCCTCGAAAGCTTTGCCCAGGTCTCCTCGGGTAGAGGAGGTGGCTTCATCTAAAACCTTGATGAACTCTTTGCCTGCGTCAAAAGTGGATTTCGCTGAAATACCGGCCTGCACTAACGCAGCTGCCAAACTCAGCGGGTCCTGCGAGTTGCGGGCCGCATCAATATGTACCGCGGTCTCATCGCGGGCCTTCATCAAAGTCTCACCACTTGCCTGCACCTGCGTAACGATCTTGGATGCGTCAACATAATCAACCGGAACTCCACCAAGGGCCGTGCCCAGTTCTTCCATGGCAGCGTTGATCTCGCCCAGATGGGCATCGAGTTGAATTTGGAATTGATCGGCCACCGATATCCCAGAGTTCGGGTCGTAGGTGAGATCTTTCCCCAAGTCAACCAAGGTTGCACCCACCCCGTCACGTGCGACGCAAACCCGGCCGGCCCACTTCGCTAACTCCACCCCCGGTGAAGGTGACGGTGCGACGGTGGCCGCTGCTGATGCCGAAGCCTCCGCATTTGCAATAAGTGCCACATCCGAAGAGCCGCCAGCCTTTGTCAGGTAGAACACCAGGCCGACCAGCACCAAGGCCGCAGCGGCGGCGGCAATTACCGTTTTTCGCATAGCCAACTATTGCGCAGAAGCCGCTAGAAAGTACCGGCTTCAGGCAATTGTGCTAAATCCACAGTGCCGACAGGGGAAGTGCCCACAATCGGGGTCCGAATCGAACCGCCGCCTTACCCATGTAGAGCACGACACCCATCTTGAATCGCGGTCCAGTTACCTCACTTATGTACTCAAGTCCGGCGAAATCCCGCGCTTGCACAGTGGCGGAAGACTTGACTTCAAGGCCAACAATATTTCTCGCATCATCCTCGAGGACAAGATCCACCTCACGACCGCTCCGATCTCTAAAGTGAAACATTTCGAAACGGTTAGGCGCCCACGTGCTCTGGCGCCTGATCTCACCAGTCACGAAGGCCTCAGTTAGCCCACCCGCGTGGTGTGCTGTTGCGGATCCCGGATGAAACGCGGCAACTGACAAATTGTTTAGGCGTGCCGCTAAACCGGAGTCGAGCAGTGACACCTTCGGCCGCCCAATTACTCGTTGGGTTAGGTTTCCACCCCACGCTGGAAGAAAATGAATCAAATAAAGCGAAGCAAGTAGCTCAAGGTATCCGGAAATACTAGTTTCAGGTAAATCAATGCCCTTCGCAAAGCGAGATTTAACCAACTCACCACTGTTGTTAGCAGCCAGCAGCCGCATCAGTCTTGGCAACCTGTCTAAATGCATCAGGCGACTTATATCCTTTGCATCTCTATCCACGATGCGTGAAAGGTAGTTGTCAAACCACGCTTGACGCCGACGTCCGCTACGCAGCCGAGGTTCTGGATAGGACCCTTCACAAATAATTTCTAGGTATTCATCACGGGACATGGTGCCAGCAAAATCGTTAAGCCCAATTTCGTCGCCGCTAAATAGTCGACTTGCCAGATCATCCTTGCCGTTTCGAATCTCACCTTGGCTCAATCCGAACAGTGGGATTGTCTCCGCTCTCCCCGCTAAACTTTCGTGCTGCCCTGGAATGCGCAGTAGGTCGGCAGAGCCAGTCAGAAGAAACTGACCTGGGCGACGCTGCTCATCCACGACGGCCTTAACTGCGCGCAGTAGCTCAGGTGCGCGCTGCACCTCATCAATAGCTAGGAGGGAGTCGGGGTTTTGTCGGACAAAGGAATCAGGGTCGTTTTGGGCGGCACTGAGTACCGAGTGGGTATCCAGCGTGAGTAACCGGGCGCCAGTGCCAGCCAACACCTGCGCTGCAAGTGTGCTCTTGCCTACCTGTCTTGCGCCCTGGATTAGTACCACCGGGGTATCGGCTAAAGCCATCTTCACAAGGCCCTCCGCGTGGCGCGAAAATGCCTTATATCCTGGGTTTTCGTTGCTCATACCCGCTATCATACTTGATTGACCCGCGGATTCGCCAGTCTGATCTCGCGGATTCGCCGGTCCGATCTCGCGGATTCGCCGGTCCAATCTCGCGGATTCGCCGGTCCAATTCCAGGTAGTTCTACCACTTGACCCAAACAAGATGCACCGGGTTCCAAATCCTGTGAGACTCCGTCCAACGCAACCGAGGAGTCCACATGATCATTCACTCATCTCCCTTGGCCGATGTCGAGATCCCCAACATCGCGGTCACGAAGTACGTCATGCGCGAGGCCGCTCGGGTACCAGATCGGGCCGCACTAATCGACGGACCAACCGGCCGTAGTTACACCTATGCGCAACTCAATGGAATGATCCACGCCTTCGCCGGCGGCCTGCAGGCGCGCGGCCTTGGCCCGGGCGACACCATCGCTTTGATGTCACCAAATATCCCTGAGTTCGCGATTGTCTTTCATGGGGCCGCAGTCGCGGGGGTCGCGGTCAGCACCGTCAATCCGACCTACACCGCCGATGAAGTCCGCTTCCAACTAATTGACTCAGACTCCAAACTACTAATCACCATTGCGATGTTCCTAGAGACAGCGAAAGAGGCAATTAGCGGAACTGAAGTGACAGAAATCGCCATCATCGGTGACGCACCTGAGGGCACCACAGCATTTGCCAGCATGTTTGGTGCGCCCATTGAGCAGGTCGCGGTTGATCCAAGTGAGCAGGTGGTGGTACTTCCCTATTCATCGGGCACAACCGGCCTACCCAAGGGCGTGATGCTCACCCATCGCAATCTCATCGCGAACCTCGCTCAGGTCGAAGATGCCTTGGCGGTTTCTGATGGTGAACTCGTACTCGCCGTGCTGCCCTTCTTTCACATCTATGGCATGCAGGTACTCCTGAATGAATTCTTATCGCGCGGATCAACGATTGTCACCGTGCCGCGATTTGACCTTGAACAGTGCTTGAGCATCATTCAAGAACATAAGATCACCCGATTGTTCGCCGTGCCACCGATCGTGCTCGCCCTCGCTAAGCACCCACTTGTCGACAAGTACGACCTCTCGAGCCTCAAGCAGGTGTTCTCCGGCGCCGCGCCACTTAGTGCTGAACTCGCTCAAGAGGCAGCCACGCGCATCGACTGCGATGTAGTTCAGGGCTTCGGGATGACAGAGTTGTCACCTGTCAGCCACGTAACTTGGCCCGGGCAGTTCAAGCCCGGCACCGTCGGCGTCACCATCCCAAATACCAAATGCCGCATCGTTGACCCCGAAACCGGCGAGGATCAAGATGTCGGCGGGGTTGGTGAACTTTGGGTCCAGGGCCCGCAAGTCATGAGGGGTTACTTGAACAATGCCGAGGCCACCGCTTTGACCATTGACGCCGATGGTTGGCTGAAGACCGGCGATGTCGCCACGATCGACGCCGATGGGCATTTCACAATCGTGGATCGCCTTAAGGAGCTGATCAAGTACAAGGGCTTCCAAGTGGCCCCGGCAGAACTTGAGGCACTGCTACTCACCAACCCAAAGATCGCCGATGTTGCGGTTATCGGGGTGCTAAATGTCGAATCCGGTGAGATCCCCCGTGCCTTCGTGGTGCTCCGGCCAGATCAAGAACTGACCGCCGCAGAAGTCACCGCCTTCATGCAAGACAAGGTTGCGACCTATAAGGTCATTCACGACGTAGTGTTCGTCGACGCGATCCCCAAATCTGCGTCCGGCAAGATCCTTCGCCGGCTGCTTCGCGACTCCTAGGGAAGGGTTCCAAATGAAGTCTCGTAATCACAAGAGTGCCGCAGCCTTAACGGCTTGCCTGATGGGCGCGAGCCTGCTCATCGCCGCTGCCCCGGGAGCCAATGCCGACCCCGCATCGCCACTGCTTGGCACCTGGACGGGCCCGGCCGATGCCTACTACGGGGGCGCGTACGACCAGGGCACCGAGAAGCTCACCATCACCACCGCTCGAGGTAATGTCGCCAAAGGCACCTGGCAGTGGAAATCGACCGGTGGTAAGTGGTCTAAGCCCAAGCTGGTGCAACTAATTGCCTTGAACTCCGCTGCCGGCGCGACCAGCATCGACATTCTAGGCGCTGACTCTGAAGGCACCTACGAAGGCGTATTGATCCCCGGAGTGAGCTTCGAAATTGGTTACATGAGCCCGGCGCCTGACGGTGCTAAGAAAATCTTGGTTTTACATTCACTGATGTCCAAATCGAAGTAATGGCAATTTCACAAATTGCTGCATCAGGCACTTTCACCCTGGGCGCCAACACCACCGACCCGCTCACGGTCCGCCGATTGGGTTTTGGCGCCATGCGCATCACCGGTGCGGGCATCTGGGGTGATCCGCCCGATCATGATGTCGCGATCAAAGTTTTACGCCGTGCCGTTGAACTAGGTGTTGACTTCATCGACACAGCTGACTCGTACGGCCCCTACGTGAGTGAGGATCTCATTCGCGAGGCGCTTTATCCATATAACAATGTGGTGATCGCCACCAAAGGTGCGTTGACCAGGCAGGGGCCGGATAAGTGGGAGGCGGTCGGTGCCCCCGCGTATTTGCGCCAATGTGTGCAGATGTCACTGCGCCGCCTCGGTGTTGAACGCATAGATCTTTGGCAATTGCACCGCATTGATCCAAAGGTGCCAGCCGACGACCAATTCGGTGTCATGAAGGAGATGCAGGACCAAGGCCTGATCCGCCATATTGGATTATCCGAAGTAAGTGTGTCTGAATTATTGGGTGCCCAAAAATTCTTCAACGTCGTTAGCGTTCAGAACCTTTATAACGCTAGCAACCGGGCCTCCGAAGAACTCCTAACCCACTGCGAGGCGAACCAGATCGGTTTCATCCCGTGGTTTCCGCTCGGCAACCGTGAATTAGTTGCCACCGATGGGCCACTCGCCGGTATCGCAACCAGGTTGGGCTGCACCCCGGCGCAGGTTGCGCTTGCGTGGCTACTCCAACATTCACCGGTAATGCTGCCAATACCGGGCACCGGGTCAATTGCCCACCTTGACGAGAACTGCGGCGGGGCCAGCGTGCAACTTGATGAGCTGGCAATCAGCGAGATCAATGACCTAGGTAAAGACCTAGTTTGACCCTTGCCGGGCAAGCCATTGCTGGAAATCAATCTCCTGCTCCTCGCGCCACTTATCAACCTGCCCTGAAAGCTCCGCTGAGCTAACAGCGGTCAGTGCCGGGTAGGCGTCGACCTCCGCCAAGAAGATTTTGCCGGCCGCAAGGGCATCTGCCTGTGCCCCATGCCAATCATCGTCATTCAAAGTGATGCCGTAGCGCGCCGCGGTCGGTTGCAGGCGCCGCTGCGCCTTACCTTTCACATACTTATTGAACTGGCGATCAATCACATAAGCACACACCGCGAGCCCAGCAGGGAGTGGCGCCAGCCCCGCCCTGATCAAGTTCGAATCTGTCACCGGGATATCGAAATCAGATTTGAAACAGACAATCGGGGCCCCTGTGCTCAATAAGAATGAGCGGATATCAGCCAAGGCCAAAACTTGCTCGATGCCCTCTGACCTACTCATTTCAGTGGTAACACCATGAATGGCGCTGGCAGCTTCGGGGATCTCAACATCGACGGAGATGAGCCAAGATCTAGATTCAACCGGTAGGCGGTCGACGAAGTGAATCGCTGCCCCCGTAACGATACGTGCTTCACCTACATCAACACCGGTGGTCTCGGTGTCATAGGCAATGAAACCTTGATCGACCCAAGACTTTGGCATTAAGCCTCCCACGCTTAGGCCTTCAAATATATCCCGCTCCGTTCAACTCGGTGGTCAACCACCAAAAAGGCGTGCGAAGAATCCGCTGCCCTTAGCAGCTGCCTTCTCGGCGGCGGTGCACTTGCAGCGCTCGTCCTTGGGGATACCAGCCATCACCTGCTGCTGATGTTGGCCGCATCCGGCCCAAGTCGCTTTCTTACAGGCACGGCAGGTGGTCTGGTGGCACATAGTTATCCATTTCGGTGAGGGCTTCCAATAAAGTCCCTGAAGTATACCCCTAGGGGTATATTGGAAGTCAAACGTACGGGGTGGCCGCCGGGCTGACGTAGGCCGATGCTTGCAGCACCGACTCAGCGCACTATCTGTGCCATACCCACCCATGAATAGATGCAATAGCTGGTTTAGGACCTTGCTTTTAGGGGAATGATCTGCCTAACATGACTATCACAACCCGGTAATTCCTAACCCAAAAAAGGGGCAAAACGCATGAGCGATCTCTCTGACGACCTGTTGGACGACGACACACCCGAATTCCACGGCTTAAGTCGGCGCCAACTGCTCGCCAGCGCGGCTGCTTCGGCCGCGGGGATCGCGGCGATTCGCAGTGCTTCACCGGCCGCCGCGGTGGATTACCCGCTCATGCCGTTCAAGAGCCGGGGCCGGCTGACCAAGCGCCCCAACTTCTTGGTCATCATGATCGACGAACAACGCCAGCCGGTGCCATTCGAATCCCGCGCCCTCGGTGTGTGGCGGAAGAAGAACCTCAAGGGCCAGCAGGCCCTGATGGCAAATGGCACCGAGTTCATGAACCACCAGATTATGTCTTCGGCCTGCGCGCCCAGCCGCGCCTCGTTCTGGACGGGTCAGTACCCCTCACTTCACGGTGTTACCCAAACCACCGGCGCCGCCAAAAGCGCCCTGGAAGAAGACACCTACTGGCTGACCCCAAACACCGTGCCCACCATGGGCAATTATTTCCGCGCTGCCGGCTACGAAACCTGGTACCGCGGCAAGTGGCACGTCAGCGACGCTGACCTCTATATACCCGGCACCAACTCCCCTATCCCCAGCTACCGGGCAAACGGGGCACCGGATCTGCGCCTCGAAAAACTCTACGAAGAGGTCAACCGCCTCGATAGCTTCGGCTTCAATGGTTGGGTCGGGCCCGAGCCCCACGGCGCGAACCCCTATGACAGTGGATCATCAGCCCCATTCTTCGTCGGGCGCGATGCCACCTATGAGCGCCTAGGTGTTCAAACCATCAAGAAGTTGCAGCGTGGACGCAAGCCGTGGCTCATGGTTACCTCATTCGTCAACCCCCACGACATTGTGCTCTGGGGGCGGTTGTCACTGCTGCTGAACAATATGTGGTTGCGCCAGCAAAATGAGCGGTCGAATGTGCCGCTCGAGTTGTTCCTCGACACCATGTGGTCGCAGCTCAAGGACGAAAACCTCATCACTAAGCCACGCGCCCAAGCAAGTTACCGCGACACCTACGCGAGTGCATTCCAGCCCAATGACAACACACACCCTTACCACCAGTTCTACTACGCGCTGCAAGAAACAGTAGATAAGCATGTTTTCAAGATCCTGCAGACCTTAATGTCGAATCGCCAGTCCTACCGCGACACCATCGTGCTTTATGTTTCTGACCACGGCGATCTACTCGGTAGCCATGGTGGGCTGTACCAAAAGTGGCACAACGCTTACGACTCAGTACTTCGCGTGCCGCTTGTGGTTCACAACCCGATCTTGTTCCCCAAGGCCGAGCAGACGCAGGTGCTAACCAGCCACGCGGATGTCCTGCCGACGATGCTTGGCTTGGCCGGCTTAAATGTTGATGCCGTGCAGCGCCGCCTGAAGCTCACCCATAACGAAGTTCACCCACTGGTGGGCCGCGACCTCTCGGGCTTCTTGCTCGGCGAGCGCAAGGCCGAAGAAGTATCAGGCCCGGTCTACTTCATGACCGACGACGAGCCGACCCGAGGCGACTACCAACTCGATTCCTTCGGTCGCTACTACGAGTCAGTCGTGCAGCCAAACCACATTGAAGCAGTAGTAGCGCAGTTGCCAACCGGTGCCGGCGGCTCAATGCAGCAGTGGAAGTTTGCTCGCTACTTTGATAACGATCAGTTCTGGAGTGCACCTGGCCAGGCAGATATTGTCACTAACTTGGTGGGCTCACAGGCCAAGCCCGGCGAGGTTAGCGGCACCACCACCGTAAAAATTCACCGGGCAACCGCGTTCACGGTGACTCCGCCGCCGGACGAGTACGAGCTCTACAACATGACAGCTGACCCATTAGAGATTGACAACCTCGCGGGCAATCCGGCATATGCTGCAATCCAGGCCCAAATGGCAAACCTGCTGGTTGAGCAGCGCGACCTAAAGCGCATAGAGCCATCAGGTCGGGGTACTGTCACGAAACAAAATGCCCAGTTGAGTCAAGGGCCGGTACCGGCTCGCCCAACCGGGCCCCAGCAACTTGTTGCCCTCGACATTGTCAATACGTTGGCTAACGCCTGACCAGAATGCCAACTTCACAACAGATTGGTACAGACATGAACTTAGCCCCGCGTTTTGCCAGTATCGCCCTTGTCGGAGTTGCTGCCTTTGCTCTGCTTTCGGCCACCACCGCTATCGCAGCGCCGCTCGCTGCACCTGCAAGCACGAACACCGAAAAGTGCGGAAAACCGGAGGTAAATGCCGACGGCAGCTTAGGCAATGTGCTCTGCCCAAATGGCAAGGCCAATTCGCAAGTGAAGAAGTATCTGACTAAGGCGCTACCTAATGTAATGGCTTTAGGCAAGAACCCCAGCAGGGCAGACGTAGGTAACGCCGCATGCATGGACATTGACAAAAACGATATCCCTATCATTGTCGATGGCTACGCCTATGTTCATGCGGCTAATAACTACAAGAAGCCAACACCATCAGTTGATGCGCTTGTTAAGGCTTTGTTGAAACACGTAGATGCTAATGCGCACCTGACGCACTCGCCTCAGGCTTCGTCTTCGGTATGTGCTAACGATATTTTCAATTAGGGAGCCGTCGGCAAAATCAAGTTGCCGGCGGCTCCGCTATTTCACTTGAAGTCCCTGGCTCTGGTGCTGTTTCGGTTGTCGGTTCTGGCGCTGGTTCGGGTGCTGCGTCATCTTTTTTACCGCGCCGCACCAAGCCAATAATCGCGACAACTACCGCACCCGCAATTAATCCGATCACTAGGTAGCTCCACCACGGTAACCCACTACCACTGGACGTTGAGCCGGTAACAGTGAAGTCAATGGTCTCGTTCAATCCACCCTTGGCGACCACCGTGGTGTCCGAGGTTTGTTTCGCACCGGTGCCGGTGACTTTGGTTATTTTCCCCGGAAAGTTAATCGTGAAGTTATACGAACCCATATTCATGTCAGGCATTTCGAATGCCCCAGGATCAGTTTCCGCCGCGGCCTGATCGAGATTCGCTACTACACGCAATGAAGCGGTATCGCCCTCGGTTGTCATCGACCAACCCTCATCGATGTCTGAGGCCTTGGCGTTCGTGATTGTGCAAGTAAGAATAAAGTTTGTTTCATCTTCACTAGATGCGCAATCCTTGCCTACGTCTAGGCCCATCCCTGAGGTGGCGTCGCCGGAATTAGCTTCCTCCAAGAGGTCATCAGCGGACGTTATGCCTAGAACTGAGGCCGCCTGTTTCGCAATGGCGACTTTGAGGGTTCCTGACATAGTTGAGTCAGCATTCACGTTGAGTACATAGTCCAGGCTCATGCATGCGCTCAGTAGGCCCACCACAAGACCCATTGCGGCGGTAAATCCCACGATCCGGCGCGAGCTCTGAAATTTCACGACTCTCCTCATAACTAGACTGTGCCTATAATTCGATAGTCACATTTAACTACACCCACGCATTTGGAGCGAGTGTGCAGCACCGCAACTCCCACAGGGCCGGCCGTAGTTGGGCCGCGCTCATCCCCAGGCTCTTCTTGGCCGCTGCCTTGACCGGCGGTTGGGCGATGTTTGCCATCGGCCTACCAGCTCAAGCCATCAGCATCTCCGCTGAAGATCCCGCT
>JBIIOU010000214.1:0-3305 GCA_044336815.1 Candidatus Nanopelagicales bacterium
AGATGCTGAACTCTTGTGCTCATTTGCCTTTGCGCGAGATGTCCGCTCACTCAAGATGGGGCGTGCTCAGTACACCATCTGGTGCGATGATGACGGGTTTGTCATGGAGGATGGGGTTCTTTTTCGCTTTGCCTCCGATGAATTCCTGCTCACCGCGGCCGAGCCCAACATGGGCTACTTGAAACAATTAAGTCGCCTGTATGACGTCGAGATCGTCGATGCAAGTGACGATTATGCTTCACTCGCAATCCAAGGCCCACGATCACGCGACATCCTTGAAGTGCTTACTCCCGACATTTCAAGCCTTCGCTACTTCGGATTTGCTGAGACAAAAATTGCCAACACCCCTGTCACGATCAGTCGTACCGGGTTCAGTGGTGACCTTGGCTATGAGGTAATCATTCCGGCCGCAGAGGCCTTACTAGTCCTTGATGCCATTCTCGAGGCCGGCCAACCGCACGGGCTACGCCCATATGGTGATGAAGCACTTGGAATGACCCGCATCGAGGCCGGCTTGCCGCTTATTGGGATTGAGTTCAACTCCAGTCGCTACGCCTGGACCGCGGACGACCGCTTCACCCCCGATGAGCTCGGCCTCGGCTGGCTCCTGAAAGGTATCGAGGATGACAGCCGACCGTTCATCGGTCGCAATTCGATATTACGGGAGCGAGCCGAGGGCACTTCCCGTTGGAGCACGGTCGGTATCACCGTCGCACAGAGCGACTTCTTTGAACTGTTTGATTCACGTGGCCAGCTTGCTGTCCCCGATGAGGTTCCGGTGTCGTGGGAGTCAATGCTCTACAACGACAAAGATAAGCGCATTGGATACGCCACTAGCTTTATGTATTCACCTGTGCTCCAGTGCCACATCGGCATTGCCCGTGTCAAGCCTAAGTACGCCGAACCTGGTACCGAGATTTATATTGAACAAACAGTGAACCACGAATACATCAACGTGCGGGCCACCGTCACGAGCATGCCTTTCTACAGCCCCGAGAGGAAGACGGCCTGACATGTCGGACATCTTTAGCTACGACGCGATCGTTATTGGTGGGGGCCACAACGGCCTGACAAACGCGGCTTATCTTGCCAAGGCTGGTAAGAAGGTGCTGGTCCTTGAGCAGCGAAATTTTGTGGGCGGTGCCGCGATCACCGAGGAGTTGCGACCGGGCTACCAGTTCACAACTTTCTCCTACGCCCTTAGCCTCCTGCGCCCAGAAATTGTTCAGGAACTCGATCTAGTGCGTCACGGATTCATGCCACTGCTCATGCGCTCACATTTTGCCCCCATGGAAAACGGCGACTACTTCCTGCTTGGTCCAGATGCCGGTGTCAATCGTCAAGAAATTGCGCGCCACTCAAAAGCCGACGTTGACGGGATGGAGCGCTTTGAGCATGACACCGCACGCGTGCGCAACTTTATTCGGCCACTATTTGACTCAATTCCGCCGAACCTCTTTAGCGATGACCCGGCCGACGCCGACAAAATGGCGTGGTTGCTCAAGCATCTAGGCACCGGCAACAAGAAAGTAATCCACGACACGGTCCGCCTACTCACCGGCAGCATCGCAGACTTTTGTGATGATTATCTTGAGTCCGACATCATCAAAGCCACGATCTGCTCGGCCGCTTGCGTGGGAATCAAGTTGGGCCCAATGTCACCTGGCAGCGGGCTGAACTGGCTGTATCTGTCAATGGGTGAGCATGACGGTGTCGGCGGCTCCTGGTCCTTCCATAAGGGCGGTAACGGCGGCTTCACGCAGGTGTTGGCCCGTGCGGCCACCGCTTACGGCGCGGAGATTCGGCTGGATTCCCACGTTGATCACCTCATAACCGATAAGGGTGAGGTGAAGGGTGTTGCCCTCCGGGACGGAACTGAATTCCGTGCCCCAACCGTGGTGAGTTCACTAGATCCTCGGCGCACCTTCCTGGAGATAGCCGATCCACGTGAGCTGCCTGCTGATTTAGTCGACACTATTCAGCGGTTCCGTTTTCAAGGGGTCGCCTCGAAGGTGAACTTCGCCCTCGACGGGCTCCCGGAGTACCCCGCGCTCAGTGGTCGCACCGATCAGTACCTCGGGTTCATCAATGTGGCCCCGACCGTTGAATACATGGAGCGCGCCTACGACGCAGCTAAGTACGGAGGGTACTCCGAACATCCATACATCGACGCGTGCATTCAATCGTTAGTTGACCCTGATATGGCACCCCCTGGTAAGCATGTGATGTCGTGCTTTGTCATGTACACCCCCTATGAACTCAAGGGCACCACCTGGCAGGCGGAGCGGGAGAACATGGCTGACCGCGTGCAGGCGAAACTCCAAAGTTTCTTCCCGAACTTCAACGACTTGGTACTTCAGCGCGAAGTCGTCTCGCCAGACATCATCGAAGCCAAGACCGGTCTCTCAGAGGGCAATATCTATGCGGGCGAGTTCTTCGCACATCAGATGTATTTCTTCCGTCCGGCACCCGGCTACAGCGACTACCGCACCCCGATCCATGGTTACTACCAATGCGGGTCAGGTACCCACCCCGGAGGTTGCGTGATCGGTGCACCGGGGCGGTTGGCAAGCCAACAGGTACTCAAAGATTTAGGCGGAGGTAAGGAGTAGTCAGTGCCTTAACTGAGCACTCGGCTGCGGTCTGGGTCATAGAACGGACGTAACTGGAGGCGAGCTGAGTACCTCTCACCTGCGACCACGACTTCAAACCCGTCCTCGGCTAGCCAGTCGGCGGTTACCCCATCTGGATTGTCTATGGTGGCAAGGCCGACCGAAGCACCTAAGGTGGGGCCAAATCCACCCACCTGCAGGTAGCCGACCCAGTTACCGTCCTTGAGCACCGGCTCGCTTCCGTGAAGTAGCGGCTCTGGTGAGTCCAGTAACAGGCAAACCAATCTGCTGGTTCGATCGGCACGAAGTGCGACGAGGGCTGCCTTGCCGCGAAAATCAGTTGGCTTGTCCCAGGCGACAGCGAAGGCAAGACCGGCCGAGACCGGGGTGTCGGTGTTGTCAATATCTATTCCGTAGTCCCGGTAGCCTTTCTCTAAACGCAGACTGTGGAGTGCTCCGAGCCCAACCGGTCGCAGCCCGAGGTCTTGGCCCGCGGCTTCGAGGGTCTGCCATACCGAAACGGCTTGGTCCGATGGAATGTAGAGCTCATAGCCGAGCTCACCCACGTAGGTAACCCGCAGCACCAAGATTCTGGAGTACCCGATCTCAATTTCTCGCCCGGTCAAATAAGGGAAGCCCTCGTTTGAGAGGTCATCGGGGCTCACTCGTTCGAGTAATTCACGAGACTTTGGT
>JBIIOU010000047.1:0-13015 GCA_044336815.1 Candidatus Nanopelagicales bacterium
GGATCGTCCGTCGAGTGATCGGTCGCGCTCAGATCGCTCTTCGAGTGATCGCCCGCGTTCAGATCGCCCGTCTAGTGATCGGGCCTGGAACGACCGTCCACGCACGGATCGGCAGATCCCGGATCGTCCGCTCTCAGATCGCCCTCGCGACCCACAGATCCCCGATGAGATCACCGCAGAACAACTTGACCGTTCGGTGCTTTTAGAGCTTCGAACGTTGCCGGATGGACTTGCTGAAATCGTTGCGCGTCACTTGGTCGCGGCCGATTTGGCCATGGCCGCCGACGATGTCGAACTAGCGATGGCGCACATCGAGGCTGCTAGGCGGAGGGCGGGTCGCGTTGCCGCGGTGCGCGAAGCCGCGGGTGTTGCTGCCTACAAGGCCGGTAAGTTCCCTGAGGCAATTTCGGAGTTGCGCACAGCCCGTCGCATGACTGGATCAAATGCGTTTATCCCGATGATCGCCGATTGCGAGCGCGGTTTGGGTCGACCACAAAAGGCGCTTGACTTAATTAAGACGACGAATTCCAAGACCCTTGATGACGAAACTCGCGCCGAACTCTTGATAGTTGGGGCCGGCGCACGTGCTGATCTAGGTCAAATCGAGGCTGCTGTTGTCACCTTGCAGGTGCCAGAGCTAACGAAGTTGCGCCCGGGCACCGCAAGGGCGCGACTGCAGTATGCGTACTCGGATTTCTTGGCTCAGGTAGGCAGAACTACGGAAGCTTGGGAGTGGATGGAACGGGCGGCGGCCTCTGATATCGATGGAGCCACAGACGCGGCCGAACGTTGCGAGGAATTCGCGGGTATTGCCTTTACTGAGGAGATTGGGTCTCCTGCTGATCCAGCCAACGACTGATACCCATCACGTTAGCTTGCACACTTGAGAGGTCCTCGTAAGTGTTGACTCGATCAGGGTCGGCGTAGAAGTCGAGGTGGCGTGCGCGATCGCGTTCCTTTACCAGCGCCACGGCATGATCGATATCGGGTGATTGTGATCTGGCCTCGCGTACGGCTTCAACCCAGTAGCAAAGTTCGGCTTCAGATTCAGCGAGCACATCTTCGACGGCCGTAACGGGGCCGTAGTGGGAAAAAAGCAAGCGTTCGGCACCTGCGTCGCGCATGCGTGCCAAAGATGTGAGCGCTAGGTCAAGATCAAAATCTGGGGGTGGGGTCGCAGGGCGCACCTGCGCCGTTTGCTGCACGTAAACCCCGGCGGCATCGCCGGTATAAAGGTCGCCGGTTTGTGAATCGAGCAATCCAACGTGGTGTGAGGCGTGGCCTGGGTTATGGAAAGTGGTAAGCACCCGGCCATCGCCTAAATCGATGCTGCCGGTGTCGCCGAGTGAAACGATTCGCTCCACGGGGGTGGGCAAGAGGTCGCCGAAGAGGCGATCCATGTCAGGGCCGAAAACCCGGTGGGCGCTTGCCACAAGTTTCGTTGGATCTGCGAGGTGGCGCGCCCCTTTTTCATGCACCACGATGGTGGCATTGGGGAAGGCCGCGGCGAGATCACCTACGCCGCCGGCATGATCAAGGTGGATATGGGTTACCACGATCGTCGCTAAATCTGCGGCGTCGATACCAAGTTGGCGAAGTGACTCGACCACCATCGGAGCAGATCTTGCCGTGCCAGTCTCAACCAAACAGGGCTTGCTGGACCTGATTAGGTAGCTGGCGGTAATACCGGCGTGCCCCCCCATTTGAGTATCAATTTCAAATACTTCGTCGCCGAGGGCGGTAGTTATTGGGTTTCCCACAGGCTTAGTGTGAGGTGTCAAGGCCTGCACAGCAAGTGCATTGGCGAATGCGTTTTATTCACGAATACGGCAAAGTCGAATTCGGTAGCCAGAGTTACTGGCACGTACCCCGTAATTGACTTAGGAGCGTCCATGGCAAATAAACCAACCACCACCCTTGACGGGCCAGGTTCGCGCAATGAGGTCAACATCATTGGAAGGTTGGGTAACTCAATCGAGACGCGTCAACTACCCAGTGGCGATGTCATAACCGTTTTCTCGGTGATCATTGATCGCCCAGTTCGAGAGCAATGGGGCCGCACGAAAGTAGATACGATCGCATGTCAGGCGATGCGGTCCCCGATTATCGCGCGCCTGGCATTGTTGGATCCGGGGCAATGGATTGAAGTGCAAGGAGTGCTGCGGCGCAGGTTTTGGCGAGCGGGCTCAGGGTTGGCGAGTTCTATGGAAGTTGAGGCGCGAAGGTTGGTGCGGGTCAAATTAGCGCCTTAGCCGCAGCACGGATTTAAGCGGCGCCGCCTGCATCACCTGCATCACCTAGGCCAACGTGGCACCATAGGGGCGTGCCAAACTCCGAATACAGTCTTGCGGGGCCAACCGGCAGCCCGTACGACTGGTACCAGCGAGCCCAAGACCTATTGGCTTCTGGTAACAGCGATGCAGCAGCACAACTACTCGAACGCCTACTCGAGGCCGAACCCGGCTCCCGTTCAGTACTTGAGGCGTATGCCAGAGCGGTATTCGATGCGCGGCGCTATGGCGATGCAGTTTCGGCATTTGGCGCCTTATTGGAGGTTGCTCCCGACGATGACTACGCGCATTTTGGGATGGGGATGTCACTTTGGCGCCAGCAAGAATTCGTCCTTGCCCGCGACCATCTATCAATGGCATTTGTGATGCGTCCTGATCGCACCGAATACGGGAAAGCCCTCAGTCAGGTTAAGGCCACCTTGCGGGCTCGAGCAGCTGATCAACTCCCTTTGAACGGGCCACTAATTGGGTCCCCAGTTATTGATGTCTACGAGGTTGATGAGTCATGAGCTCAACTTTGCCCGAGCTATTTGATTTGTTGCTCTTTGACCTTGATGGCGTCGTGTATATCGGCCCGCATGCGGTGCCCGGTGCCATTGAAGGTATTAGGGCGGCACACGAGCAGGGGGTGCGGTGTTGCTATATCACCAACAATGCATCGCGTACCCCAGATGAGGTAACCGAACACTTGCAAGATTTGGGTATTCAGGCAAACGCAAGTGATGTCGTTACGTCCGCGCAGGCCGGGGTGTCGTTACTCGCTGGCCTCGTCCCACCGCGGAGTCGAATTTTGGCTATCGGAGGTCCGGGGGTATTCGAGGCTTTACGCGAACGTGAATTCATTCCGGTGGAGTCTGCTGACGATTCACCGGTTGGGGTTTTGCAGGGCATCGGGATGGATTTGAATTGGCGGGAATTGACCGAGGCCACCTATGCCGTCGCCGCAGGATTGCCCTGGATTGCAACTAATTTAGATTCAACTTTCCCGACCCCGCGTGGGTTGGCTCCCGGCAATGGGGCCATGGTCGAGGCTGTTGCACATGCCACCGGCCGCAGGCCAGATGGTGTTGGAGGCAAACCGGAGCCGGCGCTGCTGATGGAGGCACTCGCGCGCACCGGAGCCACCAAGCCACTGATGATCGGTGATCGCCTTGATACCGACATTGCCGCGGGCAACAGGCTGGGGATGGCTACTTTGCTGGTAATGACCGGCGTGACTGGTGAAACGCAGCTTGCAGGTGCGACCGGGCTTGAGGAGCCCACCTATGTGGCACCAGATCTTTCGTGCTTGAGTGCCGGGACCTCATGGGAGACCCTCAAATGGGTGAAGGGGTAACGTGGGCTTCACCTTTGGCTTGTTAGCCGCACCAGCACTTGGAGGAATTGATGTTTGAAGACCTGCGAGGCTATTTGCAGATGGCCAGCGGCCTCACCGAAGTTACCGCGGCAAAAGCCAAAGAGATTGCGATGGCACTGCTTAGTCAAAGCCTGAATATGTCCGCGAAAGCCCCGGACGTGGTTGGGCAGGTGCAGGAGCTAGCCGATGATCTCGTAAGCACCAGCAAGGAAAACCGCGAAATGCTGCTGGGCCTTATTCGCACAGAGGTCGATCGCGCGGTAGGGCGCATGGGGTTTGTGCGTGAGGACGAACTCGCAGCACTTCGCCGCCATGTGCAGCGCCTCGAGCAGCAGCTGCTTGATCTAAAGTCTGATGCGGGCGAGAGCGCTCCGAAGCAAGCGGCTCAAGCTCCGGTAAGTGATTCGGTTGCGCCTGCAGACATTCCACTGAAAAAGAAGAAGAAGAAGGTCGTTGTGGTTAATGAAGGAGCTAAGGGTGTCTGACGAAGATCTCGAAATTGATGACGTACTAGTACTCGAAGAAGTTAACACCGAGTTAGCTTTGGCTGTATGGGAGCCAACGGGTGATGTCGGCATTGACGCGGCATTAGATGAGTTAACCCAGCTTGAAGATCTGCCGCCAGGCGAGCGAATCGCAGTTTATGAAGGCGTCCATCGGCAGTTGCATCAGCGGCTAGCTGATCTAAGTACCGGCCCGTAGCCAGCAGTGGTCCTGCGCCGGCTCGACGCAGAATTGACGAGGCGGGGGTTGGCTCGTTCACGTGATCAAGCGCGTGTGCTAATCACCGCAGGAAATGTGCTGGTGCGCGGCACAGTAGCGTTGAAGCCTGCCACCCAAGTCGATAGTGATGCTTCAATAGTTGTCAATGATGTCGATGAAGGCGCTCACTATGTCTCACGCGGTGCACACAAGCTCATTGGCGCACTAGACGCATTTCCCGATTTTAAGATTTCTGGTCGCGATGGGCTTGATGCCGGTGCATCAACCGGCGGGTTTACGCAGGTCTTGTTAGAGCGAGGGATCACTCGGGTACTGGCGGTGGATGTTGGGTATGGCCAGCTGGCTTGGCCGTTGCGCGGTGACCCACGGGTTCACCTAATGGAGCGCACGAACGTTCGTACGTTGGGCGCGGAGAAGTTGCCTTGGCTGCCATCGGTGGTAGTCGCCGACCTCTCATTTATCTCCCTAGAGGTGGTACTTCCTGCGTTGGTTACCTGTTCGACTCCAACCGCTGACTACCTCGTGATGGTGAAGCCCCAATTCGAGGTTGGCAAAGAGGCGGTCGGGGCTGGAGTGGTACGCGACCCAGAGTTACGGGTTGGGGCTGTGCGGTCGGTGGCGCTGGCGGCAACTGCGCTGGGGCTACGCGTACGCGGGGTGACCGCAAGCCCGCTGCCTGGTCCGGCCGGCAATGTGGAGTACTTCCTTTGGCTTGAACAGGTCGCACCGGGCGATCGAGATAATGAGGATAATGGTCTAAGTGCGGCAGCACTTGATGTCGCGATCCGCACCGCAGTCGAGGAAGGGCCGGCATGAGTGGTTCAGCAACCCGGGTGTTGTTGGTTATCAATCCGCGCCGCTCGGAGGCCCGCGAGGTCGCACTTCTGGTGGCAAATGCGCTGCAGGCTGAAGGTGTCAAAGTCTCGATGGCGGCTGACGACCTCGATCAGTGGGCAGCGGTAGCTGGCGAAGGTGATGGACCCCCCGAAGTTGATGCGGTATCGGCCGATGAGAACGCCGGTGATGGTTGCGATGTCGTGGTGGTGCTGGGGGGTGATGGCACGATTCTGCGTGGGGCTGAAAGGGCGCGGGCATCTGGTGCGCCAATTCTTGGAGTCAATCTCGGCCACGTCGGCTTCCTTGCCGAGGCAGAGTCCGAAGAAGTCAATGCGGTGGTCGATGCGGTAATTAACCATCGTTGGCATGTTGAAGAGCGCATGGCAATTGAGGTTCGTATCTTGGTTTCTGGTGAACTCGTTGCACAGTCTTGGGCACTAAATGAGATCAGTATTGAAAAACTTTCTCGCGAGCGCATGATCGATCTTGTTGTCGAGGTAGATGGGCGGCCACTTTCACGTTGGGGGTGTGATGGCGTGGTAGCTGCAACTCCAACGGGTTCCACCGCATACGCTTTCTCTGCGGGTGGTCCGGTGGTGTGGCCCGAGGTGGCGGCCTTGCTGGTTGTGCCCTTGAGTGCACATGCATTATTTGCGCGCCCGTTGGTAGTTTCACCGCGAAGTGTTATTGCCTTTGAGATTCAGCCGTTTAGTTCAGCGGTGCTTGCTGCTGACGGCCGACGAATGTTCGAGGTGGCCGAAGGTGCGCGCGTTGAGGTTCGCCAGCATCCGCAGCCTGTGTTATTTGCCCGACTCGCGACTGCGCCGTTCACCGATCGGTTAGTAGCGAAATTTGATTTGCCAGTTCAAGGCTGGCGGGGCGGAACTCGAGGCACTGCGTGATCGAGAGTTTGCGGATACGCGGGCTGGGCGTCATAGATGATGCGGTCATCACATTCGGCCCTGGATTAACCGCGATCACCGGCGAGACCGGTGCCGGGAAAACAATGGTCCTTACCGGCTTGAGTTTGCTTGCCGGTGGTAAAGCCGATGCTCAGGTGGTACGTCACGGTAGTGATCGCGCTGAAGTTGACGGTGAGTGGTCACTTGTTGAAAAAGACTCGTTAACTGTGCTCAATCGCCTGAGCGAAGCTGGTGCTGAAATAGATATTGAGCAGGGGAGAGCGCAAGTGCTGCTGGCTCGCGCGGTTTCCGGTGAAGGCCGTAGCCGGGCTTTCGCCGGTGGGCGCACTGTCCCGGTGACCCTCTTGCAAGAAGTCGCGGGCGATCTAGTGGCGGTGCACGGGCAGTCTGAGCAATTGCGCTTAAGGCAATCAGGTAAGCAGCGTGAGCTCTTGGATCGATACGCGGGTGCTGCAGCCGCGAAATTACTGGCCGACTATCAAAGTGCCTTCACCAATTGGCGCCAGGTGCGAGCCGAAGTACAGGAGTTGACCGGGCAGCGGGAAAATCGGGCGCGCGAGGCGGCGATGTTGGCAATTGGTATCGCCGAAATCGAGGCGGTGGCCCCACTCCCGGGAGAGGACTTTGACCTAGATCGTCAATCCGCGTTATTGGTGCATTCGGGCACCTTGCTCGAAGATGTTGCCACCGCCCACTTAGCGCTTGTTGGCACCGACGAGGCAATTGTCACCGGATCGGGCTCGGGCAACGCAAATGTGCTGTCCGTCTTGGCCGCTGCTACCAAAGCCCTGGATAGAGCGGTTGAGGTTGACCCGCAGTTGACTCCTGTCCGAGATAGATTTCGCGAAATCAGCAGCATCGCCGCTGATACTGCCGTCACCTTGTCCTCGTATGCGAGTGAGATTGATGCTGATCCGGCGCGCCAAGCTTGGGTTGAGGAGCGACGAAATGCGTTGGCTGGCCTCCGGCGCAGATATGGCGCGACTGTGGACCAAGTTCTCGAGTGGCTGGAGCAGGCTCAAGGAACCGTGGCTGAAGTCTTCGGTGACGAAGATCGACTCGCGGTGCTGGCCGAGCAAGAGTTGGCGGCTCAGTCGACGGTTACCAAGTTGGCGGCAAGTTTGTCAGCGGCTCGCATCAAGGCTGGAAAACGATTTTCCATTGCCGTCACCGGCGAGTTACAAGCTCTAGCAATGCCTGACTCGGTATTGGATGTCAGTATTGAAACGGTGGTAGAGCTATCTAAATTTGGCACCCACGGCGCCGATGAGATCGAGTTCTTACTCCAACCCCATGTGGGGTCAAGCCCGCTGCCGATCGGTAAGGGGGCTTCTGGTGGTGAACTCTCTAGGGTGATGCTCGCCATCGAAGTGGTGCTGGCCGGAGTTGACCCGGTGCCTACCTTCGTCTTCGACGAAGTGGATGCCGGGATCGGGGGGCGTGCCGCGGTCGAGGTCGGCCGCCGATTAGCCCGGCTGGCCCGGACCGCCCAAGTAATCGTGGTCACCCATCTACCCCAGGTGGCGGCATTCGCGGACCAGCACGTGGTTATTGCAAAAAGCGCCGATGGGCTAGTAACAGCATCGAGTGTGACCGCGGTTACGGGCGCGGCGCGCATTACCGAGTTGGTACGCATGTTGTCAGGCTTAACCAACTCGCAAGCTGGCGCCGCCCACGCCGAAGAACTCCTAGATTTGGCTTCCCAAGAGCGGCTGGCCAAGTAAACACCTGCGCGTCAGGTTCGCCTCAGGTCAATTCACTGATAGTCTGATGTCCCGTGAGTTCAGTGAAGCAAACCAAGCATGTCTTCGTTACCGGAGGCGTTGCTTCCTCACTCGGTAAGGGGCTCACCGCCTCGAGTTTAGGTAGTTTGCTGGCGGCTCGCGGCTTGCGAGTGACAATGCAGAAGTTGGATCCGTATCTCAACGTTGATCCCGGCACTATGAACCCCTTTCAACATGGCGAGGTCTTCGTCACCGATGACGGCGCCGAAACGGACCTAGATATTGGTCACTACGAGCGCTTCCTGGATACCGAACTACATGGGTCGGCGAATGTCACCACCGGGCAGGTTTACTCCACGGTAATCGCCAAAGAGCGTCGTGGGGAGTACTTAGGCGACACCGTCCAAGTTATCCCGCACATCACAAACGAAATTAAGTCGCGAATTCGTCGGATGGCCGGTCCCGATGTCGATGTCGTCATTACCGAAGTGGGCGGCACGGTCGGTGACATCGAGTCACTTCCGTTCCTGGAAGCGGTAAGGCAGGTGCGCCATGAAGTTGGCCGCGACAATGTGTTCTTCCTGCATGTTTCCCTACTTCCTTATATCGGGCCATCTGGTGAACTGAAGACAAAACCAACTCAGCATTCGGTAGCCTCCCTCCGCAATATCGGTATTCAGCCCGATGCCATTGTGTTGCGAGCCGATCGCCCAGTTCCAATAGCCATCAAGCGCAAGATCTCCTTGATGTGTGACGTTGACGAAGAAGCAGTGGTCGCGGCGGTTGACGCAGTAAGTATTTATGACATCCCCAAGGTGCTGCACACCGAAGGCCTCGATGCATATGTGATCCGCCGGCTTGACTTACCATTCCGCGACGTGGATTGGACCAGATGGGATGACCTACTGCGCAGAGTGCATCATCCAGCCAAGCAGGTAACCATTGGCTTAGTGGGCAAGTACGTAGATCTACCCGATGCGTACCTATCGGTTACCGAAGCCATGCGCGCCGGTGGCTTCCATAATGATTGCAAGGTTGAGATCCGCTGGGTAACTAGTGATGACTGCGCAAGCACTGCTGGTGCCCGCGAGCAACTTGAGGGCCTGGACGGGATTTTAGTGCCGGGGGGCTTTGGGGTGCGCGGCATTGAAGGTAAACTTGGGGCGCTTCGATACGCACGTGAAAATGGAATCCCAACACTCGGAATCTGCCTCGGCTTGCAATGCATGGTGATCGAGTATGCGCGCAACGTTGCCGGCCTTGCTGACGCTAACTCACTTGAGTTTGACGAAACCACAGCGCACCCGGTGGTTTCGACCATGGCTGATCAGCGTGATGTGGTTTCAGGTGAGCGCGACATGGGTGGCACCATGCGCCTGGGTCTTTACCCGGCGAAATTACTCGAGGGTTCGCAAGTGGCAAAGACTTATGGGCTTCCGTATATTGACGAACGCCACCGGCATCGGTTCGAAGTTTCGAACACTTATCGTCCAGCCCTTGAAGAGTCCGGTTTGGTTTTTTCAGGCACTTCGCCAGATGGTCGCCTTGTTGAATTTGTTGAACTTCCGGAACAGGTACACCCTTATTACATCGGCACTCAGGCACACCCCGAATTTCGGTCACGGCCAACCAGGGCGCACCCACTGTTTATCGGTCTCGTAAGTGCAGCACTTGCGCGAGCGGAAAGACGCGCTACGCAATTCGCCAGATGATTGAGTCTGGCGACGAAGAATGGGTAGGCGATGTCGCCGATGCTCTTGAGCCCCGCCAGATAGTTGAATCCACGAACCAATTCACCGGCCGGATCTGGTCGGTTCGTACCGACACCGTTGATTTTAGTGGGCAACTTATTGAGCGCGACATCTTGCTGCACCTTGGTGCGGTCGCGATTATTGCCCTCGATGATCAAGACCGGGTGCTACTAATACGCCAGTATCGGCATCCGGTCGCCATGGCGTTATTCGAACCACCGGCCGGGCTACTTGATATCCCAGGTGAGCAACCGCAGGTAACCGCTGCCCGTGAACTTGCTGAAGAGTCTGGCTTTCAAGCCGAAACTTGGCAGGTGCTAGTGGATTTCTTGAACAGCCCCGGTGGCTCAAGTGAGGGTATCCGTGTGTATTTAGCGCGCGGGCTGACGCCACTGGTGGGCGGCCGGCCAGCCACAGGCGAAGCCGAGGAGGCATTTTTACCAAGGGTGTGGGTGCCGCTGGCGACGGCCAAAGACCTCGTCCTGAGCGGTGCTATTGGTAGCCCATCGGCGGTCTGCGGGATTTTGGCAGCGTGGGCCGCGCGAGATGCCGGCTGGGCGAGTTTGAGGCCAGCTGATGCGCCGTGGCCGGTTCGAGCCACCCTCCTCGAGCAGGGGCGCGTGCACCTGGCCTAGCTGGGCCATACGATCTGATAAGTCCGTACTTCGATGCCGCGTTTGCGGCTGGTTTAGGAGGCAATGTGAAGGTCGGGGTTCCACGCGAGGTCAAGACACATGAATATCGGGTTGCGATCACCCCGGCAGGAGTCCACGAATTAGTTGGGCACGGTCACGAAGTTTTCATCGAGGACAATGCGGGTTTGGGATCATCGATCATGAACGATGACTACCTGGCCGCCGGGGCGAAAATCTTGGCGACCGCCGACGAAGTTTGGGCAATTGGTGACCTAATTCTTAAAGTCAAGGAACCGATTGCAGATGAGTATCACCGCATTAGATCAGGACAAATAGTTTTCACTTATTTGCATTTAGCCGCCTCGCGTGAATGTACCGATGCGCTAATCAATTCGGGCGCTACTGCGATCGCATACGAGACCGTTGAATTGCCAGACGGCTCACTACCGCTGCTCGCGCCAATGTCTGAAGTAGCCGGCCGGTTGGCGCCTCAGGTGGGTGCGCATTCTTTGATGCGGGCAAATGGTGGGCGCGGAGTCCTCATGGGCGGCGTCTCCGGTGTATATGCAGCGAAGGTAGTTGTATTAGGAGCCGGAGTGGCCGGCATGAACGCTGCGGTAATCGCACTCGGGATGCAAGCCGAAGTCCTACTACTTGATAAAAATATTGCTCGGCTTCGGCAGGTAGATGCCATCTATCAAGGTCATATGCAAACAATTGCCTCGAACTCATTTGAAGTTGAGCGCGCCGTGATTGATGCCGATCTTGTTATCGGGGCTGTGTTGGTGCCGGGAGCAAAGGCGCCGAAGCTGATAAGCAACGCTCTAGTATCGCGGATGAAACCTGGGTCGGTCTTAGTAGATATTGCCATCGACCAAGGGGGCTGTTTCGAGGACTCGCGGCCTACCACTCACTCCGATCCCACCTACACCGTCCACAACAGCGTGTTCTATTGCGTAGCAAATATGCCGGGTGCGGTGCCGTACACATCAACTTATGCGTTAACCAATGTCACCCTGCCGTATGCGGTAGCCCTCGCGGATAAGGGCTGGAAGCAGGCTCTACGTGATGATCACGCGCTGGCACTCGGGCTAAATGTTCACGCTGGGCAGATCATCTATGGCGCGGTCGCTGAATCCTTCGGGCTCGCGCGGTTATCGCTAGAAGAGGTCTTGGCCTGAGTTCCGGGCTTGCCACGGCGATAGCCGGATATCTCGATCACATCACAATCGAGCGCGGGCTGTCGGGCAATACCGTTTCGGCCTATCGGCGTGATCTGACCCGGTATGCGAACTGGTGCCAGGTGCGCGGTTTGGTCGAAATCCGTTCAATAACCACTAATGATGTTGCAGATTTCGCGGCTTCACTTCGATCGGCCTCGGCTTTTGGCGGGGCCTTATCGGCAGCGAGCGCGGCGCGGACGGTAGTTTCGGTCCGTGGTTTTCACCGATTCGCGCTACTTGAGTCTTTGACACTTGTTGACCCAAGTTGTGATGTGCAGCCGCCTAGTACTTCGCGCAGGTTGCCCAAGGCACTTGATTATGTTGACGTGGAGAGGTTGATCTCCTGCGCTGGGGATTTAGATTCACCAATCGGTTTGCGTGATCGCGCGCTTTTGGAGTTGTTGTACGGCACCGGCGCCCGCATATCTGAGGCTATAACGCTCGATGTAGACGATATTGATTTAGTAAATCGGACTGTCACTGTCGTCGGTAAGGGTGATAAGCAGCGCAAATTGCCACTTGGTGATTATGCAGCAAGGGCCATTGACGCGTATTTGATAAGGGCGCGTTCAGTGTTCGCGGCTAAAGGCCGCGGGACTTCACGGGTGTTCTTGAACACACGAGGCGCCCCACTCAGTAGGCAAAGTGCCTGGTCGGTGTTGAAATCTAGTGCCGAGCGCGCCGAACTCGATGCGAAAGTGAGCCCGCATACCCTTCGACACAGTTTTGCCACGCACCTGCTTGAAGGCGGCGCTGATGTGCGCGTGGTGCAAGAACTACTCGGACATTCTTCGGTTACCACCACCCAGATTTACACCTTGGTGACCGCCGATACGCTCAAACAGGTCTATCTCACCAGTCACCCGAGGGCCTTATGACCACTCTTCAAGCCCGCGCTATTCGACCGGTACTAGTTTTCGGGCTGGGGCTCGGCCTCGTTCTTGGTCTTTGCGGTCCTTTGGCGGCGATACCGAGCTCCACCGAGGTTGGAGTCAGCGAAGTTATTGGGATAAGTGCGCAAGGACGGGCCATTACCGCGACTCGATACGGGTCGGAGGCTGCAACCACGAGAGTGGTGGTGGTTGGCCAAATGCATGGGAATGAACGTGCGGGAAGACGGGTAACTTATGAGTTCGGCGACGACGATTGGGACTAACGTGACTTACCTAAGTTTACGAAGAAACATCCAAATAACTTGGATAGTGACGTAGTCCTAAACCCATGTTTCTGGGGTAGTGCAGTGCACAAAAAGTGCACGGAACCTTGCTTCGTGGGGCGGGTCGGGCTCGAACCGACGACGACCAAATTATGAGTTGGCGGCAGCCACCGGCAATTATCTGCCGTAGAACGGTGTCACTTTCGACGGGGTGTAGTCGCCAGTCACGTTACCGTGAAGTCCTCGCTTCAAAGGATCGAGTGTCTGAAGTGGGGCTTTCGCACGCAGGTCGAGCTCCTTCAGATCCGTCTTCAGCACCGCGAGGCCTCGCGTTGACTCGAAATAGTAGACGCGGTTGGTGAGATCAGAAACTGTGCGCCAATCTGTCCCTTCTT
>JBIIOU010000216.1:0-3293 GCA_044336815.1 Candidatus Nanopelagicales bacterium
CCGGTGAGTCACCATTTATTCGTGAAGTTTTCGAAAAATACGGCGCCCAAGCCGCGGTAACCGGGGCCCGACTCTTAACCGCCTTTGGCTACGACTTCGTACCAGGCAACTTGGCCGGCGCCTTGGCCTTGAAAGAGGCCCGGGCCAATGGCGCGGTGCCAACGCGAGTCGAGATCGGCTACTTCGTGGGCGGAGATAGTTTTGGCATGAGCAGTGGCACCAAGGCGAGCGCTGCCGCCATTGCGTTGTCGCCGTCTTTCGCCTTCCACCATGGCGGGATCATCACCCAGCGCAGTGCGCGAAGCACCAGCACCTTCCAAGTCGAAGGTAAAACACTTGCCGGGCTCAGTGTCGGCGGTAGTGAGCACTTCGCGCTCCCCCGACTTGACCAATCCCTGCAAGATGTTGGTGTCTACCTAGGCTGGGCGGGCAAGGCCACCAAAGCCGCCAGTGCCGCCAGCGGTGTGATGAGCGCGGCCGCGCGCATCCCAGGGCTCAGCAAGCTAGTTGGCCAAGGCTTAAAAGCCGCGGTCGGTGAGACCACCGGGCAAGGGCCAACGCCAAGACAGCTAAGTGCCACGACCTCAATTGCCGTGGCGCGAACTTTTGACGGGGTCGGGCGCAGCCTTTCGAGTGTCCAACTCACCGGCCCATCACCTTATTTGTTGACGGCTGAATTACTCGCCTGGGCGGCCGCGATGTGCTCGGTGCATCGGGCACCAACAGGTGGTGCCTTCGGCCCGGTCGATGCATTCGGCCTTGACAACCTGGTTCAAGGTTGCGCTGACATGGGCTTGGTACCGGTGGCCACATGACGGTATTGCAAGAAGTGGAATGGCGGGGCCGCCAATTGGCTCACGCCGCCCGGGTTCAACCGTGGGTAACCCCACGCCTAGAAAGAAAGAGGCTCGGCCTCACGCATCCGGTTGACGATTTCCTGTTCGACTATTAC
The DNA here is from genome assembly GCA_044336815.1 of Candidatus Nanopelagicales bacterium. Classification (GTDB taxonomy): domain Bacteria; phylum Actinomycetota; class Actinomycetes; order S36-B12; family S36-B12. Next base: position 953 of record JBIIOU010000216.1, read on the forward strand.
CCGTATTCAGTAAACAAACTCACCACTTGGCACCCCGGCTACGGAGTAGAACTACAAGGTGACGTCGCCGAATTCGATCTTCACCCCGCCTACCGGAGACTTACTAACGACGCTAACGGCATCACCGCCGATATCAGCCAGCTAGCCGCGAAAGTGGACCGACTAGATCTAGTGATTCGATTACTCGCTGGCACTAGTGCTCGCCCCGCGCAACTTAATTGTTTCGGATTACATGAATGGGCAATGGTCTACCAGACCCCAGATATTCGGCATGCAAGTTTTCCGCTACGGGTCAGCAATGAAGTCGTTACCGCCACCGTCGATGAAATCGGGCTGCGTTGCACACATATTGATGCCTATCGATTCTTCACCGACGCGGCAACGCCACTCAATATCATTGAGCCCACCCGCGAAAACCAGCCCGATCTCGAACAGCCTGGCTGCCTACACGCAAACATGGACCTCTACAAATATGCAATGTGGTTCACTCCTTGGGTTAGTAGTGATCTGATTGCCGATTGCTTCGAGTTGGCACGCTCAGCCAGAACCCTTGATATGCGGGCGGCACCATACGACCTAATCGATCTTGGTTATGAGCCGATTCGCATCGAAACACCTGACGGCCGGCGCGAGTACGTCGATGAACAGCGCACCATAGCCGAGCGAGCACAGAACTTGCGCATAGAGTTGGCATCGCACCTCCAAGTGCTCCGCGCAACCAGGCCAGATTTAATTGGATCCGCGCAAGCGCGCGGATAAACCCGCCACGCATCCTTGGCGGTCGTCCAAATAAATGACTTACAAAGTGCTCTAAGGCCTTACTGCAGATATTTTGCAATTGAAAAATGGCCCTAATGACATTTGCGTGTGCCTTGATAGGTTCAACGAAATAATCAAATTCAGATCAGGTACCAACTCATGATTGACCTAGGAAAGTGAGTGAGACAGTGACAATTCGACTTGGCGATGAAGCCCCAGACTTCAAAGCAGACACAACCGATGGCCCAATCGACTTCTACGACTGGAAGCAGGGGGCTTGGGCTGTGTTTTTCAGCCACCCGGCCGATTTCACTCCCGTCTGCACCACCGAACTGGGTGCAACCGCTGGCCTGAGGGGCGAGTTTGATCAGCGCAATGTGAAGGCCATCGCGATCTCGGTTGACTCCGTATCGGATCACAAAGCTTGGGCTGGTGATATCGGTGAGATCACCGGTAATGCCCTTAACTTCCCGATCATTGCCGATCCAGATCGCACCGTGTCTAACCTCTACGACATGTTGCACCCAAATGCCGGAGACACTTCAACGGTGCGATCGGTGTTCATTATTGACCCTGCCAACAAAGTGCGCCTCACCTTGACTTATCCAAAGTCGGTTGGGCGCAACTTTAATGAAATTCTGCGGGTCATAGATGCCCTGCAACTTACCGACAAGGCCACCGTCGCGACACCTGCTAATTGGGTTCAAGGCGACAAAGTAATCGTCTCACCGATGGTCTCAACCGCTGATGCGATCACAAAGTTCGGCGATGTTGAAGAAGTTAAGCCCTATCTGCGCTGGACCCCACAGCCTAAGGTCTAAGCCGAACGGTGAATCCCCCATCCGATGCAGCAACCCGCATCGTATGGGGGATTTTCATCTGCTCGGGGCCGCTAAGATCGCTGTCTGCGATACACAATTGCCGAAATCATGAGCAATAGCAACATAAATCCGAGCACCGATCCTACCAGCGTGCGGCTCGACGTATCAGATAAAAGCGCGCCCGTCGAGATTTCGGTTTGGCCACTTGCTGACACCCCATCACCAAAAGATTGTGCGTCGCCGTCCACAAACCGCACATCGATGACCTGCACCCCTGCCGTGATGGTGGTAAGTGCACCCGTCGCGTCCACGCCATCTAGCTTCAACGTGTGATCACCAGGTTGCACAGTTCTTGGGAGTTCAAATGTAGCCTGGAATTTGCCATCACCATCAGTTTTTACGTTGCCTAGATGGGTCGGTGTTGAGAAAATCCACACATCAACAACACTGTTTGGCATTAAGCCATCGCCAGAAACTTCAATAGTTCGCCCGCGCAGAATTCGAAGCGCTCCGTCCTCACTGGATGCGCTAGCTGAGTGGAAAGTCGAGTCGTTTATACCCAACGTAAACACGACTCCAGAATCTGAACTCAGCACTAGCTTGTCGTCGCTATCACGGCCAACAGCAACAGCAACGGGGATGCCATTCACTACGCCCGCAACCTCACCGGGGCTTGGTTGCTCGATACCGTTACCGGGGGTCGGCGCTTGTGGGTACACCGGTAAGCCCTCACTAGAGCTAGCTAGCACATCAGCACCAAG
>JBIIOU010000217.1:0-3277 GCA_044336815.1 Candidatus Nanopelagicales bacterium
ACCCTTGACCGTCAAGAAGGAGCACCCCAGATTGCGCAGCCAAAGCCGAGAAAGTCGTGAAGCCACCCAAGATGCCGGTGATAAGGAACGGACGGGCATTTGGCCAGCCGGTTCGAGCGAGCAATACCGGGGCCAAAATGCCGATAGCTAAACACCCAATGAGGTTGACCGCCAAAGTCGATAGCGGGAAATCCTGTGGTTCCAGCGGCAAATTGCCAGCCACCAATAGATCAAGCCCATACCGGCCAAGCGAACCGATGATCCCACCGACCGCTATGTAGCCGAGGGTGCGTATTTGCCCCACTGCTGAACCCTACGGACTAGTGCCACCAACTCCCCGCAAGGCGGCGATTGGACGAATGAGCCAGAACCGGGCACAATTAGCACTCGATCACTAAGAGTGCTAATTCGGAGGATCCGTGCCCACGTATGAATATGCGTGTTCGACCTGTGACACCAATCATGAGGTAGTGCAGCCGATCACCGACGACACCCTGACCGTCTGCCCGGTTTGCGGTGAACCTGGCTTACGCAAACTCTTCTCGAATGTCGGCGTAGTTTTCAAGGGCTCCGGTTTCTACCGCACCGATTCGCGCGATAAAAAGAGCGACTCTATTTCGAGCAGCTCCAAATCAAGTGACACCAAGTCGACTGAGAGCACCTCCGGTGACTCTAAGTCCGGTGACTCTAAGTCCAGCGAAAGTAAGTCCAGCGAATCTAAGTCCAGCGAAGCGAAGACCAGCGAGCCAGCAAAGAAGTCCGATTCGAAAGCTCCTGCGAGTTCTGGGTCCAAGAGTTCAGCGCCAGCTGCAACTTAAGTCCCTGCCTGTGGATAACTAATCGCGCGCTAAGCCGATTTTACTTAACCTTCGTCCATGATCGATCTGAAGAAACTTCGCACCGGCCCCCTCGCTCACTTCACCAGGCGCCACCGCCGATCAATCGCCGCCGCCTGTGCAGCCTTGGCCGTACTGCTCGCCCTCGGCTCCGTGCGTTCGGTCGCAACTCCCGCCAGCATTAACCCGCCAACCGAGACGCTCGAAACTTTGGAGAGCGGTTACGTCGCCATCCCGGTGCCACTTTCGCCGCCGGCCGCAGCCGGGTTACTACATGTTGGCGACATCATCGATTTAATCGCGGTCACCGACACCGGTACGGCATCAACCGTGGCCCGCGGCGCCCGCGTCACCGGGGTACCGGCCGCCGGCGGCTTTATGTCAAACACATCAGCGCTGGTGCTAGTTGCGGTGGATGAGCCGAGCGCATTAAGGATTGCTGGTGCAACCGGCAGCAGCGACCTCACTTTTGCCATGCATCCACAAATAGCGCTGCAGTAGAAGACCTTCGCGGAAAATGATCACGCCCCATGATGGGGTGGCACATCAGCACGTAGCCGTGCATCACTTGATCCAAAGCCACCAGCCTCATCGGTTGTCGTTTCCGGCAACAGATCGACCTGGAGTCGAGCCGAATCAGTCCTTGCTGAGCCCACCGCGGATAACGCCTGATCGAAAGCACGCCCCATCGAATGTAGGTCTTCCCGGGTTATGACAAATGGCGGCGACACCTGCAAACCGCCATCGGCCAACCACCGGGTAAGTACCCCTTGTTCACGGGCTGCCCGCACCAGCCGAGCACCGATTGTCGGATCCTCCTTGATCACGTCGGGGCGCAGTTGAACCGCCCCGAGTAAGCCCACCGTGCGGACGGCCGCAACATGACTATGTGAAGCTAGCGGGTTCAACGCGGCTGAAAGTACCGGTGCCAGATCAGCAACGCGGTCGACCAATTGCTCTCTCTCCATGATGTCTAGATTCACACTTGCAACAGCCGCGGCCGTCGCGTGCCCCGAATAGGTGTAGCCATGGCGCCAAATTAAACCCGGGGTATTCCAGAAAGGTTCGGCAACTTGGCCACTTACCAATACGGCACCCATTGGTAAATAGCCCGAGGTCAATCCTTTGGCGGTCAACATTAGATCTGGTTGCAAGTCCCAACGCTGCGAAGCAAACATCGAACCGGTACGGCCGTACCCACTGATGACTTCATCGGCAACCAAGAGCACCCCACGCTCCTTGCAAATATCGCGAACCCGCGCCAGGTAACCATCAGGTGGCGGGTAGACCCCGCCGGCACCGATTACCGGCTCACAGAAAAATGCCGCAACATTCTCCGCGCCGATGGCGTCTATCTCAGCGGCAAGAGCTTCAGCGTCATCCCAAGTTACGTTTTGAACCTTGGGGTCAGGCTCGCCGTGACCTTCACGATTTGCGGGGATACCACCGAGTGAAGTACCGGCGACATGCATGCCGTGGTAGGAACGCTCGCGGGCAATAATTCGAGTGCGTTTCGGCTCGCCCATCAGTGACCAATACCGGGTAATCATTTTGAGCGCCGTATCAACAGCGTCGCTACCCCCGGAGGTGAAGAACACTTTCGCATCGGTAAGCCCCGATAAGGCAGCCAAGCGATCGGCTAGATCCAGGGTCGACTGGGTCGCATAATCACCGAAACTCGAATATGAGGCGATCAAGTTCATCTGCGCGGCTGCCGCATCAGCCATCTCGGTTCGACCATGGCCGACATTGCAATACCAAAGGGCCGCTGTGGAATCTAGGTATCTGCGGCCATCAGCCCCAATGACATGGGCTCCCTGCCCGGAAGAGATTACGAAGTCGTGGCCGGCAACCGCCGACATGTCGGCGAACGGATGCCACATTGCAGACGTGCGCTGGCTGGTCACCCGCTAAGCCTAGGCCACCGGTGGCGTAGCGTGTTCACTATGGCCAGCCCACCCGCGCCGCGCCCTCAGCACACCGGTCGCGTCGTGCTGTTCGGTGCCACCGGGTACACCGGGCGCCTAACCGCCGAGGCCATGGTGCGCGCTGGGTTAGCACCGGTGCTCGCCGGGCGCTCTGAGACCAAACTAAGTTCCCTCGTCGCCGAATTGGCCCCGTTTGCGCCCCTTGATGCAGCACCCACCTGGCAGGTTGCCGATGTCAGTGACCAGCAAAGTGTCGACGCCCTGCTGACCGGGCCGCAAGATGTCTTGGTGTCTACTGTCGGCCCGTTTACCCAACTCGGAGCACCGGCGATCACCTCCGCGATTAGAGCCGGTGCCAACTATGTCGACTCAACCGGTGAGTCACCTTTTATTCGTGAAGTTTTCGAAAAATACGGCGCCCAAGCCGCGGTAACCGGGGCCCGACTCTTAACCGCCTTTGGCTACGACTTCGTACCAGGCAACTTGGCCGGCGCCTTGGCCTTGAAAGAGGCC
>JBIIOU010000048.1:0-12560 GCA_044336815.1 Candidatus Nanopelagicales bacterium
ACTCACGATTGGGGCACTGGACAACGCAGCTAGCGGTGGGCCCGACCACAATCCAGTAACCAGCAGATAAAGCAGGCAGCCCAAGCCGTCAACATCAGCTTGGGTCTTCGTCTCGCCCTTATCAAGTGGGCCCCAAAGGCTGGCATCAACCGCCAAACCTCGCACTCTTATTTCGCCGGCGTCGGTGACAATGACACTCGATGGCCTGAGCCGACCGTGATTGATGTTGGTTGCGAGCCCGGCCGAGACAGCACGCGCGACTTCAGCGACGATGTTTACCGCATCATCCACCGGTATTGGCTTATCCCTGCGCGTCTTCAGAAGTTCACCGAGGTTTCGGCCGGTGGCCCACTCACTTACAACAACAATTTGTGCTGGCTCATTGGCAGTCTCAGATAATGTCATCACGTCAAGAATTCGTAGCAAACGGCGATCCTCTACGAGCGCTGCCGCTCGAGCGGCACCAAGGAACGCAGGTGCCCGCGGGTCATCCGCGTTAAGGATGCGCAGTGATACTTCACGATCTAGGACTTCGTCGTGGCCGCGAAAGAATTGCACTGCTAGGTCGTGGTGCTCAGGATCAAGATCGGCAGTTAGCAGGTAGCGGCCGATGCGCTCAGGGAGCGTCATGGTGTGCGCAATCTACGTCGGACCAAATTGATGACAGCAGATACTTCCTTGATTCGAAGTGCCCAAGCAGCTGCCCAATATGAAAATGCACCTACTACACCAACCGCAACCAGAATAAGTAGCACTACTAATTTGTCACTAGGTAGTTGAGCACTGAAGATACGCCCGAGGATGGCGTGGGTGCCGAGCATCAGGCCCAACGAGACCATCCCGGCGGCTCCAATTCGCAATAAACTACGAATTGTGCGACCTGAGCTGAGGCCACCAACGCGCCTGGCGAGAAGCACCCAAGCCAGCGCTAAACCGACCCAATAGGACAGCGAGTAGGTAAGTGCGATCATGGCGACCTGCGCGCCACCTGCTGGCGCAATGTTGAATAGCGGCACAACGGTAACCAACCAAAAAGCACTAAGGCCGACAGTTATGTAGAAAGGTGTACGGGTATCTTCCATTGCGTAGTAACCACGCAAAAGCACGTAGAAAAGCGTAAACGGTAGTAAGCCAATCATGAAAATGGAAACGATCTCGCCCATTAACGAAGCCTGCTCTGGCGTCGCAGCTCCGTAACCGAAAAGAAGTATCGATAGGTCAGACCCAGTGACGAAGAGCACCGCAGCAATTGGCACGATCAATGCGGCTACCGTGCGCATCGTGGTTCCGATGTCACTTCCCACTTGCCGTAGATCACCAGCATGTGCGATTCGACTTAAGGCCGGCAGCATTGCTGTCACGATTGATATCGTGATGACACTATGTGGCAGCATAAAAACTAGATGAGCTTTTTGGTAAGTGGTGAGCCCTGCAGCGACGGTGCCAGCGGCAGCGGCGTCAACATTGGCCTGGGTGGCCAGTCGCGTGATGACGACATAAGTGGCCTGATTAACGAGTACTAGACCAATGGTCCACATCGCCAACCCACCGGCCTTACCGAGACCCGCTCCTTTCCAGTCAAAGCGCGGGCGCCAATGGAATCCAGCGCGGCGAAGTACCGGGAACAAAATTACGGCTTGCGAAATAACACCAAGGGTGGTTCCGATACCAAGGATCAAAATCTGTTGGGTAGTAAGGATGCCATCGGCCGCCGCCGAGGTACCCGCCACCGCGATAAACAATAAGAAGGTCGCGATCGCGATCACGTTGTTAGCTATCGGGGCGAACATGGGCGCCCCAAATCGCCCACGCGCATTCAATACCTGTCCGAGAATCGAATAGATACCGTAGAAAAGTATCTGCGGCAAACAGAGTCGGGCAAAGGCAACCGCTAGATCAAACTCATTAGTCGGGTAGTCAGCCGGGGTGTATAGATCAACAATGAGAGGGGCCGCGAGCACCGCAGCGATTGACAGCAGGAGCAAGACACTAACTATTAGGGTTATTAATCGATCGGCATAAGCTTTACCTTGGTCTTCGTCCTCACTCATGCGTCTTACCAGTTGCGGAATAAACACCGCGTTGAGCGCACCGCCAATAATCAGAATGTAGACAATCGTTGGCAGGCTATTACCTAAAGAGAATGCGTCAGAGACTAAATAGAAACCCAAAGCCGCGGCCGCTGCCACATCGCGTAGCACCCCGGTAACACGCGAAATGACCGTGCCCGATGCCATGACGGCACTGGATCGCGCGAGGGAACTTCCGCTCGCATTTTCTGTCACGAGGACACCGTGTCAGATGACTCAGTCGACTTCTGGGACCGTTGGGCTTTCCAGATGCGCCGTGTCACACCGGCGACCACGAAAATAAGAATCGCCAAGAACGCTGCTCCAACAACCCAGCCTGCCGCTCTTGAGTAAGCCGTTGAAGTCAAGGTGATACTGCTTGGGACGCCATACTTCAAACCATCGGGGGTAAGAATCTGGATATTGACCGGAAGTGGGTCGCCACCAATTACCCTGGCCTCTACCTCAACACTGACTTTGTGTCCGGCCTCGATGAAGATGTTGGTGACCGGTGGTGACTCGAGTCGTGCTGCTGGTACGCCAACTAGTTGCATACTCACTGTGACACCCTGGTCCAAGTCGTTGGCCAAAGTGATAGGCACTCGGCCGGCATCACCGGAGAAAGTGATCGTGCCCTTGGAAAGGGCATGAACTTGGCTCATCTGCCTACCAAGTTCGCTGTTGATTTGCTTGAGTAAATCCTTGCCGGTAAGCGGTGCGCTGCGCCAAGCCGCCGACAAGGTGCGCGTAATAGCCTGCGTGAAGCCCACCGAGACCACTGCTGGATCATTAAGGATTGCAACAAATTGCTGGAGTCGAGCCTGCGCCTTCGCCACCTGTTGCAAATAGGCGGTGGGCAGTTCAGCGTTCTTTGCGATTTGCCCGTAATTCAGGTTTTGGCCAAATGTGTGATCGCCGGCAAGTAATTCTTCAAGTGAGTGGGTCGAAAGCCAAGGTGCGGTGCTCGTCGCGCTTAGTAAATCTGAAAGCAGTTGGGAGTTCGGTGCCCAGCGCACATCTAGCGGAGCAGCAACAACGTGGGCCGCACCGGAAGATGAAGTGGACAAAAGGGCGGTCTCAGCCAAGAACCGTTGGCGGGCAAGAATTACGTCATTGGCGCTGGTTTTCGGAGTGGTTAGCAAATTAGCGAGCACCGGATCAATGAGTAGTGCGTTAATGGTCCCCGCCGGGGTACTGATCGACGCTATTGCAGGAGCGTTAAGCGAGGTAGTGACGGCGCGGGCTGACAATGCAACCGTGGTGGCTCCGGCGGAGGCTAATAGTTCGGCGGTGTCTTCATCAATGCGACCGCCAGGTGCCCAATAAGTAGTGCCAGCGACCGGAGTACCGATTGCGACGCGCGAGATTATTGGAGCTTGAGTCACAGCTCGAATTAGTTCAGTCGCCAAGCCCGCTCTGCGCGCGGCTGTGGCGTCAATATCGGCATAGGGCAGAACTCTAAGTTGCGATTCAACACCGGACGCAGCGGCTGACTCATCAAGGGCTGAGCGGAAGGAGGTCAGCCAATTTGAGATCTCAGCTGACTGATCACCTACCACCGGAATGCCATTTTCTTGTACTAAATATCCCTGCGCCATCGCAGATGCTGACTGCAAGAGCTCCGGATCCGCGAACCAAGAAACTTGACCAGGGAACGTGGCGCCAATTTTAACTAACGAATCAAGGCGACCACCGGGTGACATAGCCTTTGGTGTTTCGGCATTAAGTAGTACACCATTGGCATTTCGAGCGGGCCGGTCGGCTAGCGGCAAAAGCCATGTGATTTTGGTAGGGGTAGCACCAACTCCTGTCGGAAACCACGGTAAGAAAGTTCGTTCGATACCTTTGCGTTCATCAAATTCATCAACACCCGGGATACCACCGAGTGCTTCAACTGCAATTACGTAAGTTCCCGGTTCAGTAAAGCCTAAGTCAGCGATTGCAATTGAAATAATGAATGACTCCTGCTGGTTCGGGGCCAAAGACGAAGTGACCAAGGTGCGTGTGTTATCGATGCTGCTTGATCCACTGTCAACGTCAGACAGTAGATCCGCATCACTCACGGCTGAAAGTGAACTTCGATCAGCAAGCGCTAAATCAGCAACTCGTAATTGCACGTACACGTTGTCAATCGAACGGCCTGAAATATTGAGTACGCGTCCGCTGATTCGAAGTGTGCCTTTCGCTTTAGGAACAATCGGCGTGAACTGGTCAAGGACGACTTCAATCGCCGAACCCTCTGGCATGGCATGGGCGACCGGCGGTATACCAACCAGTGCAGCGAGGGTCACCAAAACCACTAGCATCAGTCGAAGAGACCTGCTGATATTCAGGTTGGACACGTATCGCCTAGCAGTGCTTCAACTTTGCTCATTAGGTTCCGCTCAGCCGGGTAACGCAGACGCGAGAGAACTTCGGTCAACGGTACCCACGCCACTTCGTCAACTTCACGATCCGCATCACTAAGCTCGCCACCGTCGGCCCGCAGCAGATAGTGGTGGACGGTCTTGTGGATGCGCTTGTCGGGGTTCATAAACCAAAAATCGATCACGCCGAGCGGTGCCAAAATGCTCGCTGTGATTCCAGTCTCTTCGGCCACCTCTCTAATGGCCGCTTCCTCGTTAGTCTCACCAGGCTCAACATGGCCCTTGGGTAACAGCCAAATTAGCCGCCCATTTTTGTCATGGCGGGCAATGAGTGCGGCGCTGGGAATAGGGCCTTTTAGGTCGAGTACCAACCCGCCAGCCGAGGTCTCTTCGACGCTCGGAACGTAAATTGCCATATCGGCAGGATAAACCTGGTCGCCTAGTCATTACGCTGCTATGCGTGTCGACTCCACATGAACTCCGCGTGATAGCCCAACTGGCTCCAATATCGGGCCTTTTGACTGAGCTTGGGGGGAGATTCAAGGGGGCCGGCTACCAAATCGCCCTCGTAGGTGGCCCGGTGCGTGACGCACTACTTGGCCGGGTGGGCTCAACCCCAGATTTGGATTTCACCACCGATGCCAGGCCGGAGGCCATCATCGAGATCATTGAGGGCCTAGCCACCGCCATCTGGGATGTGGGAATCGCGTTCGGGACGGTCGGAGCTCGAATTCAGGGCCAAGAATGTGAGATAACCACTTATCGCACCGAGCACTATGACCGTGACTCACGTAAACCAGCGGTCAACTTCGGAGACACCCTTGAGGGGGATTTAGGCCGACGGGATTTCACGGTGAACGCATTTGCTTTGCGGCTTCCCGAGATGCGATTAGTGGATCTTTTTGACGGGGCTACTGACCTTGAAAATTACCTGTTGCGCACACCAGGTCGTGCGGAAGATTCATTTGATGATGACCCACTGCGCATCATGCGGGCTGCTCGCTTTGTTTCTCAACTTGGCTTCAGGGTAAGCGATGAAATCCTGCAAGCTATGCACGAACAAGCCGAACGCATCACGATTGTCTCAGCCGAACGCGTCCGTGAAGAGTTTATGAAAATCCTGATGGCACCTGATCCACGCACGGGGTTGGAGTTATTGGTTGATACCGGTGTCACCGATTGGATCTTGCCCGAATTGCCAGCGCTGCGGCTGACCGAGGATGAACACCATCGACATAAAGATGTTTATGAGCATTCACTGACGGTGCTTGAACAAGCAATTGAATTGGAGACGCTGCACGAGCCAGTTAGTGGTCCCGACCCGGTTCTTCGACTCGCGGCGCTATTGCATGACATCGGCAAACCAAAGACTCGCAAGTTTGAAAAGGAGGGTGGGGTTTCATTTCACCACCACGAGATGGTGGGAGCCCGCATGGTAAAAAAACGTATGCAGGCTATGCGATTCCCGAACGACACAATTGATCAAGTTTCTCGATTAGTTGAACTGCATCTTCGGTTTCATGGTTATGGTACCGGCGAGTGGACAGATTCAGCGGTTCGTCGTTATGTGCGCGATGCCGGAGAGCAGTTGGTGCAACTACATAAACTCACGCGAGCAGATTCAACCACACGCAATAAACGCCGTGCCGCCGCATTGCAGCAGGCTTACAGCGGCCTCGAAAACCGAATCAATGTTTTGGAGCAAGAGGAGGAACTTGCCTCACTTCGTCCAGATCTTGATGGTGCGGCGATCATGCGCATCTTGAACCTGCCTCCTGGCCCGGTAGTCGGGCAGGCTTATCGGTTCCTAATGGATCTGCGTCTAGATCGGGGGCCACTTGGCGAGGAGCAGGCCACCGAGGCGCTTCTTGCTTGGTGGGCCGCACGCCGATAGCGAAGTGACCAAGTAGAGAGTCAAGCGACTACCCTGCTCCCATGGCAAATACCACCGACCCGACTAGTGAGCGTCCGACGAATGTGGCAGCACGTGCCGCCCTTGGCCTTGAAGCGAGAAAAAGCGCCCCTCGTAGTTCACTAGCCCAATGGTCGCCAATGCCGGATCGACAAAATGTGGTCGAGCAACTTGCTGGGCAAGAAGTAGAACGAGTGCCGCGTCTATTGCCACTTCGGCATTCTCGAATGTCGGTCAATCCATTTACTTTCTATCGCGGGTCCGCGTTGACCATGGCCGCAGATCTTGGGTCCCGGCCTAATTCAGGCCTCCAGGTGCAGTTATGTGGCGATGCGCATCTGTCGAACTTCGGGCTGTTCGCCGCACCAGATCGTGCCGTGATTTTCGATATCAACGACTTTGACGAGACTCTTCCCGGACCATTTGAGTTTGACGTAGCGCGTTTGACAACTTCATTCACCTTGGCCGGGCAAAACAATGGTTTTTCGAGTATTGAAATTGAAAACATCACACGTGCTGCGGCTACGTCGTATCGAACTGCGATGGCCAGGTTCGCCCAGATGAGTGAATTAGATATTTGGTACACCCGCGTCGACTCCAGCGTGTTACAAAGTTGGGGGCGTGATGCCGCCGGCAAGAAGGGCGCCCAAGTAGCTGATCGCACTGTCGCTAAAGCTCAAAAGCGCACATCATGGTCGGCGATCAACAAAATGACCGAACTCGTTGACGGTCAACGCCGGTTCATTAATTCGCCCCCGTTATTAGTGAGGATTGAAGTCGGCGCTGACGTCCACCCATTACTAAGTGGGCTACTCGAGCAATACCGAGAAACCTTGATTGATGATAGGCGTGAACTCTTTGGCCGCTACAAATTGGTGGATATCGGCCACAAAGTTGTTGGTGTTGGCAGTGTCGGTCTACTTGCTTTTGTGATTTTACTTCAGGGTCGCGATGAGTCAGATCTCTTGGTGCTGCAAGTTAAGCAAGCTGTTCGAAGTGTGCTCGAGCCATTTACCAAGCCGAGTTCCTTCGAACAGCAGGGTGAACGAGTTGTAAGTGGGCAAAGAATCACGCAGGCCGCGAGCGATATTTTCCTGGGTTGGATAAGAGGTGCACAGGGCCGTGATTTCTATATTCGCCAACTTCGCGATATGAAGTGGTCTCCAGATGTCACTTTACTTAATCCAAGTACTCTTCAAGCGTACGCGATGATCTGTGGAAACACCTTAGCTCGGGCCCATGCACGATCGGGTGACGCCGTCGCTATTTCTTCATATCTTGGTACTAGTGCGAAATTTGATAACGCAATGCTCGACTTCGCCTTGGCATATGCCGGGCAGGTCGGCACGGATTTTGCAACTTATACCCAAGCAATAGCATCCGGAGAAGTTACGCTAGCCGCCGATGAGGTGGCCGCGACTACTTTGGCTTTCACGGCGCACGCAGATCACGGGATACAGGCGATCCGCACTCAGGGCTGATTGAGCAGATCTAGTTAGCGGGTAACTCCGCTGTTGCAGCGACGGCTTCCGTCTTCGCGATCAGCACCTGTAGCAAAGTGAACAGTCCACCGGCAAGTAGCAGTACCCAGATCATGTGAGTCAGTGACATCACACTGCCCACCACCAGAATAAACACAGTCACGGCGGTTATCACCCAGCGGAAGGTGTCTGCGCGAGCGGCCAAGAACGTGCTCAGCCCATTTTCTGGAAGCGAGGAACCAATTTCCGTGAGGCCCGCAACCACATGCGAGCGCACGTTGCGTGCTGGCCGAGAACTCCCGGCGAACCAGCCCGCAATTGCCACGACTACACCGAAGATCACCAGCCCCTGTAGCCCAGTCATCAAGTAGTTGAACAGGGTGTCCCAGAAAATACCAGAAGCCCCACCGAAGACCGTACCGGCGAGTTGATCAACGAAGAAAGTTTTGCCTACGCCAAGAGCCCACGTCGTTAGACCTCCGGTTACAACGAGTGCGATACCGACCGCTAGAACCATTCGTGGGCGGCGCCGAGCCAAGGTGATAGCTAAGCCGAACAAGATGGCCAGCAGCAGCGGGAACCACTGCAAAATCGGTGACGCGAGTGAGTAGACAAACTGCAATTGCGCGACCGCAGGCGCTTCGAAGAGCACGATCTGGCGATCAGACGCCGGGATGGTTACTTTGTCGGCGAGACTAACCCCTTGAGCAACAAGTTGGCCCTGTACCGCGGTCAGGAGGTCGCTGATATCGAGAACCACCTGATCACCTTGCATTTGTACCGGGCCTTCGTTACCGCCTTGGAGAATGGCAACAACACTCTTTTGGGTGGCACCTGCCAGCGTTACCCAGACTTTCTGAAATGCATCAGATGCGATGAAGCCCTGCACAATTTCACCGATGAGCTTGTTTACGCCCGCAGCAATTGGGGCCGATAATGATGCGGAGAGTTGATCATTGTTAAGTAGCCCGCCGAGGAAATCACCGACTATTGCGGTGGTATCGACCTGCTTGACGATAGCGGCGGACACCGCTTCGGATACCGCGGCCTGGACCTGTGGAGACTCGGCCAGCGGACCGACGGTGGCGAGGAACTGCTCACTGTTGACGACCGTGGCGTGACCCCAGTTGCCGAGCATTGCCACCGGTGTCAGAGCTGCCGCAATAACAAAGATGAGAACTGCTGCGATTGACCGAACGCCCGAGCGCTTCTGGGGCAGCTTCACGTCACTCATAACTCTCCTGAAGGTCAAGTTCGTCAGACTTATGCCGTCTCACGAATCAGTTTGTGATGGGAGCCTATTGCTCTTGCCCCGCTGGTACCAAGCGGCTGTGGAAATAAGTAAGACACCAACCCCGACATAAGCCCACGGAGCTTGTCCACTATTCGGCGAAATAAAGGCCATTAAGGTGATTCCGAGCACCAGGGCAACGTTCACAATCATGTCAAAAAGGGCGAATACCCGACCTAGGTGGTCATCGGGGATGTGTCGCTGGATCAAGGTGTCGGAGCAAACTTTGACCGATTGTCCAGCGAAGCCCATAGACAGCGCGCCCCCGAGCAAGGCGACAAACGCTGGCGCCATAGCGCCGAGAAAAATGAGCCCGGCGCCCAAGGTGCCCGCCTGCAGGAGTGCGAAACCTGACCAGCGGACGGCGCCGAATCGGCGGGTTGCCCCTGGTGTAAGCACAGCACCGATTAGGGCACCGATGGCTGCAGCAGCGGTGATGATCGCAAATTGGCCGAGTGCCGAATCAGCCTGCACCGTTTCATTGAAAGTCTCACGCACAAGCAATAAGGCACCTGCGGTTAGTACACCGAATGCAATGCGGTGCATACCAACAACGGTGATCGCTCGTCGAGGGATACGGTTTTGGCCGAGCACCCTTAATCCGTCAACCAACCCCATGACCACACCGCGGATGGAGTCGGCTGGCTTCTCGCCGCTCGGCCCCAGGGTGTCCTTTCCGATTCGCAATGCGAGAACTCCGGCCAGTGCGAAACCAATTGCGGCCAAAATGAGGATGACTTCACTCCCGAAGTCTCCCCCGCCCACAATGCTTCGAACGGTGACTCCAACAAGTGCACCTATTGCGGCTGCGATTGTCCCTGATGTTGGTGTCAAAGCATTTGCGGTAACAAGATCCCGACCATCAACTACGTGAGGCAAGGACGCAGATAAGCCGGCAAGGACGAAACGCCCGACACCAAGCACGGTCAGTACGGCCACGCCGAGACCAAGCCCGTCGTTTCCGGCAAGAACGAAGGCAACTATGGGCAAGGTGACCAAAGCTTTTAGCAAGTTCGCTCGCACAAGCACATTTCGCCGACGCCAACGATCCAAGAACACCCCAGCGAAAGGACCAATAGCGGAGTAGGGCAGGTAGAGAATCGCAAAAGCCGCCGCTACTTTTACCGCATCAGGTTGGCGTTCCGGCGAGAAAAGCACGAAAGTTGCAAGGGCTGCTTGCAGCAGTCCATCGGAAAATTGGCCGACTAGTCGAACTGACCAGAGCTTTCGAAAGTCCGGCCGTGCGAGTACTTCTCGAAGGGCAGGGAGCGCGACCACCCGGTTGACGTTACAGGCTGCAATAACTAGCCACTCAAAGGAGTACGATTCAGCCAAGGCAGCAAGCTAACTACTCAGGTAATCGACTCAAGGAGACATCACGTGCATTTTCTAATCGGAATTGTTGTCTTCGTGGCGCTGACAGCCGGCGCGATAGCACTTGGAGTTAAGTTCTTCGACACCTCAGTTAGCGAGCAAGAGCACGATAAAAAGTGGTAGCCGTAAGTTTCACTAGGTGCAACTGCGGAGCCCTCTTCAACTAAATCCCGCGCTAGGCACTCGCACCTGTTTGATGCGTGGTGAGTCAAGTGACAGTGACTCGAGCCAGTCGATCACCTGAACGGCCGACCAGCCGGCTGGGTATTGCGCGGCCAGTCGCTTGGCACCTGCCAGATCAGAACCCAGGGTGGCAACCGGCGCCTCTAGGTAGCCTCCGGCATGTAATTGCGCAAGGCCGACGGTTGCCGTTAATCCATTGCACAAGCATTGGCGGCCGACGGTGTCGGCTATGTCGCCGCCTTTACGTACGTACATATGCACTGGTTCTGACGGGCAGCGATAACCAATATCGCCGTCTGTTTTAACAAACGCCGTGCGCAGGTAACCGAGGTCACAGAGGCGCGGGCGTGCTTCGTAAATACTCGTCTCCGACAGGGTGCCCGAAATTTCTGCGACCTTGAACGGGAACCCGGTTGGCGACGCCACCGGGTCGGTGCGCACGTACAGCGAATCATCATGAATTCCTGCTTGCATCTGATCGCGGATTCCAGATCTAATTCCGGAGTCATTAGATAAGGCAAAAATGGTGCCAACCTGAATGCCCATTGCGCCTTGATTTAATGCGGCCAGCAGCGCCTCAGGGGTACCAGCTGCACCGGCTAACCAGTACGGCAAGCCGGTGACGGCAATCTTGTCAAGGTCGGGTTCATCGCGCGGACCGAACACCATTTCACCGCGCTCATTAATTTCAGGTCGCCTCGGTGGTGCGTTGTGACCGCCGGCCGGTGGTGCTTCAACTATGAAACCGTCAGGGCGAATCGCTTCCTCGCGCGCCAGGAAGAGCGCAAGCACATGTGAGGAGACGATCGCCAAGAACACGGGACGTTGCACCCTTGGTGCATAACCCATGAGGTCAACCGGATCAAAGTCGACAGTGAAGGCACCGTCATCGGCGCCGTCAACATCGATCGCGAAATTAACGGGCTCGTTACGGGAAAGCATGTTCAATAGATTTGGGATCGTTCGCGGTACTCCGGCTCCCATCAAAACGGCGTCAACGCCGGCGAGCATCGCACCATAAAGAGTCGCCGGGGTTGCCATCTGAATTTTTTCAAGGCAGTTAATTCCTACCAAGCCGGTGTGCCCCTCTTTGGCCAACCACACATCAACGAAGCTGCCAGTGATCGCCAACTCCTGTAAAGCTCGGCGCTGACGAATCGCGAGTCGAGGAATTGGGCTGTAGGGGGTGCCGGCCTCTCGACCACCGGAAATGAAATAGCGCTTAAGTACCCGCCCCGCCATGTCGGGCTCGGGGAAAGCGGCCAAGGCGCGGCGTGCGTGGCCACCTTCATCACCATCTTGGAGGCGCCGCGCGAGCACTAGGTCAAGTGC
Source organism: Candidatus Nanopelagicales bacterium (assembly GCA_044336815.1). GTDB lineage: Bacteria > Actinomycetota > Actinomycetes > S36-B12 > S36-B12. Next base: position 12,009 of record JBIIOU010000048.1, read on the forward strand.
GGTACCTGAGACGACCCCTAAGTGGCCATGTTGGGCAACCGAGCGCGCCAATTGCCAAGAAGAGACCGAGACCCCCATGCCGCCTTGAATGATGGCTGGCAAATCGGCGGCGGTGAGCATAAGTTCCTCCACGAGTGGCTCGAAGGAAACCTACGCTACCGTAACTTACGCTTGCGTAGCCAGTTGACGAGGAAAAAGTATCTTGACCTCGTAAACGCCAGTGTTAACGCTCAATAGCCCCGGAAATGAAGTCCTCAACGGCCTGCTTGGCCTCGCTGTCGTTGTACTGAATCGGCGGGGACTTCATGAAGTATGAGGAGGCGGACAGGATCGGGCCACCGATTCCGCGGTCCATGGCGATCTTGGCGGCGCGCACGGCATCGATGATTACGCCAGCACTGTTTGGCGAATCCCAGACCTCAAGCTTGTACTCCAAGTTCAGCGGCACATTGCCAAAGGCCCGTCCCTCAAGCCGGACGAATGCCCACTTGCGGTCATCCAGCCAAGCGATGTAATCAGATGGGCCGATGTGTACGTTTCGCGCCCCGAGGT
>JBIIOU010000218.1:0-3223 GCA_044336815.1 Candidatus Nanopelagicales bacterium
TAGACCCGAGTGGCACGAGCTAGGTGGCGGCTTAGTTTTGGGTCATTTAGTACGTCAACGTACGGGGCTTTCAGCTCCTCACGGATTTCACTCGGGAAGTTTTGCATGTGTAGTAGTAATTCCTGACCTTCATTCATTTCTCGGACGCAATCTAGTAGCTCATCACTTGAGTCTCCGAGTGAGTCAAAACCCACGAACATCACGTGAGGAGATTTTGCATACTTTTTGACGGCTCGGTGCCACGCGGTGTAGGAAAGCAGCCGATTACGCTGGACTGAGATTGACGGCAAATCGTTGTTGTAAACACTCCACGAAGAAATTGTGCTGATCGGATCGCGCAGCGGGATCAGCGTCAAGAGCCCAGCGTCTACGTAGGCCGGTATTGAGAAGGGATCGTGGTTCTTCCAGCACCGTTCGGGGTCACCGAGTGCCTGGCCTGCGGCCTCCTGCAGGTAGGTAGTGCCGGTGCGGGGGAAGCCGCAGACTGCCACCACCGCGGCTTCTAGATCGCCCGCACTTGGGTTTTCTGAGCTGGGGAGGGCTGTTGATCGAAAATGAAGCGGCCGCATGTTTTGGACGCGAGGGCGAGCCCTCCGGGTAACTGGCTTGCAAGATTTACCAAACCGCCAAAGCGCGGGTGGAGACGCTGCGGGTGGAAGTGCGCGCCAGACACCGTGCGTTCTCCTATTCTTAACCTGTAAGACCCTTAATGTACCCCTATGAGGGCTTCGCCGCCTGTTTTTCGTTCGATGTGGCGCTGCCGACCCCAGAGTTTCGTGAATTGACTAGGTTTTAGGGGTGAGCCAGTTACCCGGGGTCGAAGTAGTGCCCGGTCAGACCCTGCTTGACGTAACTGACCTAATCGAGTTCTTTCAGCGCCAGGAGTCGGTCTCAGGGGTGCAGCGGGTTATTGCCGAGACCGCCCCCCTGCTACTGGCCGCCGACCCCTACCTCCTAGCGGTCCTCTTGGATCGCCCCCGAGGCGTGTTTGTGGCATTAACGCGAGCTGAAGTAGCCCAGTTCTTTGGGGCTGCGGTGAGTGCCACCCGGGAGGGCATGGCCAATGACGCAGATACTTGCTTGATGCGGGCACAAACGGCACCGCCGGCTCGCCTTGATGCCAAAACGGTACTGGTGTTCCTTGGGGCGGTTTGGATCAATGACGCTTTGATGTTGGCGGCACGCGATGCTCACGCGTTGGGAGCAAAGCTCGTCTACTTGCTATATGACTTAACCCCGGTGCTCGAGACCGGTCACACCGCAGCGGTAAATCGACTTTTCGAGCGCTATCTGAATTTGGTGCTTGATACCGCATCGATGGTGCCGGCGATTTCGCAGTCAAGTCGAAATGACTTTGTCGCGTACGCGGTAGAACACAGCGCAAAGGCACCGCTTGGAAGTGTCACTGGCCTACCTTGCGGCATCACTCCGGGCAAATACGACACCAGTGTGCGCCCTTGGCCGCGCCCGTACGCGCTGTTCGTCGGCACGGTCGAGGCCCGCAAGAATCACGTGCTGGCCTTCAACACTTGGCGGCAATTGATTGACAAGCACGGTGCCGATGGCGTGCCTGACCTTGTGTGTATTGGCCGGTTGGGTTGGCACGCCGACGAATTCCTGCGCGCATATGTCGAATCCAACGGGTTGGGCGGCAAGGTTTCGCTGCTTTCCACCAGCGTTAGTGATGCCGAGCTAGCAGCTTTCTATGCCAATGCCGAGTTCACCGTCTACCCGAGTCGGTATGAGGGCTGGGGGTTGCCGGTCTCTGAGAGTTTGGCTTTTGGCAAGTTGCCGGTGGTGGCGCGTAACTCATCTTTGCCCGAAGCCGGCGGCACACTTGCCGTCTATTTTGAATCCAATAATTCAAGTGACATGGCAACAGTTATCGAACGCGATGCACTTAGTGTTGAGGTGCGCAAGCGCATTGAAAGCCAGATCGATAATAACTTCGTCGACTTGACGTGGCAGCATGTCGCAGACGTCATCAGCCATGACATCGAACAGGCACGATCAAGTGAAGGCAGGAAGCCGATGTATCCGACTATTGAACTGGGCCGTGAGTATGTGCTCGCCACCGGCGCGGCTGCTCCCGACAGCGGTTACGCAGACCAATACATGAGGCACCTCCAAACCGAAGGCCTCACCCCGATGCTGCGCCAACCGCGAGGCTCTGATGACTTCACCGTCGTTGATGCAGGTGTTATCGGTACGTTTGGATCACCGCAAACCTGGGGCCTGGAGATCCGCCCGGGTAGCCGCGCTGACTTCCGGTTCACCCGCCCGATTGCAGGGCCATTAACTATTTTGATATCGACGCGGTCGATGCCTGGGGTTACTCGCATTGATGCAGTAGGCCCGGGTGGGCCGGTGCAACAAGAGGTCTACCTAGGTTCGGTGATCACCTTGTCACTTGGTGACGGCGCCGCAGGTGAGCCCGCGCAGGTCACCTTGAGCGTGACCGACGCTACCGATTCAATCGAGGGCTTCTTGGGCATCAAATCATTTGTCGTGCTGGCCGCTGGCGACCTACAAACTCAGGTAATCGCACTTAAGTCAGCCGCAGATGCACTTCGTCAAGAACTTGATTTTGTAACTAACACGCGTTCATGGAAAGTCACGGCGCCCTTGCGCAAACTAAAAGGCCGGGGAGCGAGTTAACGCGCCCCGGCACCTAGTTAGCGCCTTGCACCTTTCGGTGCCGCCTGCACCGTAACGGTGTAGGTCGCATTGCCGGGTGACAGTGCAGAGTTGCCCGGTGAAACCACGGTGACTTGGCATTGACCGGCGCCCAAAGCTTGCAGCGCCACACCGTTGATAACGCATGGGCCCTGCTCACTAAACACGACGGTGGTACCCGACTGACTCGTGCCAGTGAGTGTGACCGAGGTGCCAGCGGTCATGACGATTGGTTGCGCTATTGACCAAACTGGTTGAGCCGGTGGGTCGACCGTGATGACGTCAGCGGCGCGCGCACCTTGGATGTTGACAGTCTGCGTTGAGGTGCCACTAGGGCCGGTAGCGCTGGACGAATAATTCGCGGTGATCGTGTGAACCCCGGTAACCGTTGGTGTCCACTGGAAACTAGAGACCCCATTTGTGGTTGAAATTGACCCGCTGATGCCTTTGCCATCCAAGGAGAACGCGACGCTGCCGGCTGGCAGACCATTACCAACCACAGCTTGAAGAACCGTTGGTGACCCGACGTACAAGTTTGGCGGGAAGC
>JBIIOU010000219.1:0-3163 GCA_044336815.1 Candidatus Nanopelagicales bacterium
CCCGGTCAGGTCGAGGTACCCAATACCCGAGGTGCGGCCCATCCAGATCGAATTGTCAATTAGTAGATCGGTGGTGTCTTTCAACCGTTTACGCAATAACGGAAGCATTTCACGGATTTTCTCGACACCATCTGCTGGTAGATCTTGCGCGACCCCGCCAGGACGGATGTAGGCGCTGTTCATGCGTAATCCGGTTATCATTTCGAAAACATCGAGAATTAACTCGCGCTCACGGAAGCCGAAGATCATCGCGGTTAGCGCACCCAACTCCATGCCGCCGGTTGCCAGCGCGACCAGGTGCGAAGAAATTCGGTTCAACTCCATCATCATTACTCGAATTACGCTTGCACGCTCCGGAATTTGATCAGTGACACCAAGGAGTTTTTCGACTGCTAAGCAATAGACCGTCTCATTGAAGAAGGGGGCTAGATAATCCATCCGCGTAACGAAAGTGACTCCCTGAACCCAGGATCGGTACTCCATATTCTTTTCAATACCGGTATGCAAATAGCCGATACCGCATCTGGCTTGGGTTACTGTCTCGCCATCGAGTTCAACTATGAGACGAAGAACCCCGTGGGTTGATGGGTGCTGTGGGCCCATGTTGACGACTATTCGTTCCTTTTCGCCGTCTGGCGCCGCGGTAATTGTGTCCCAGTCGCCGCCGGAAACGTTGTAAATGGTTTCGTCGCCGGATTCATATGAACTGGCATAAGGATCGCTCAGGTGATCGGTAGACATCAGTTGTACGCCCTCCGCTGATCCGGTGGCGGGATTGTCGCGCCCTTATATTCAACCGGGATACCGCCAAGTGGGTAGTCCTTGCGCTGCGGATGCCCCGGCCAGTCATCGGGCATCTCGATTCGAGTCAGATGCGGATGGCCGTCAAAAATAATGCCGAAGAAATCCCACGTCTCCCGCTCATGCCAGTCATTTGTCGGGTACAGCGCAACAAGTGACGGGATATGCGGGTCGCTATCAGGTGCTGCAACCTCAACTCGAATGCGGCGGTTATGAGTTATCGAAAGGAGGTGATACACCGCGTGGAGTTCCCGGCCGATGTCATTGGGATAGTGCACCCCATTGACACCACTGCATAACTCAAAGCGCAGCCCGGGTTCATCACGCAGAGTCGAGGCAAAAGCAACTAGCTGCTCACGCCGGACAAAAAAAGTGATTTCGCCGCGATCAACCACCACTTTTTCGACCGCGCTCGACATCGGGATACCTCGGGCGGTTAGCGAAAGTTCGAGCTCTTCGGATAGTTCATCAAACCAACCGCCATAAGGCGGCAAGCTAGCCGCCGGCAGCACCCGCGGGTCGATTAAGCCACCAAACCCACTGGTGTCGCCCGAACCTTGAATACCGAAAGCACCATGCTGAACGTCAATGATGTCAATACTGGAGACGCCTTCGGGCACCACCGGCAGTTGATCGCTGGTCATCTCAGCAGACCTTTCATCTCCAATGTCGAAGGTGCCGCAAGCGCTGCTGATTCAAGGGCAATAATTTCGGCCTTGCGATTGGCTCCCATTTTGGTGTCTTGAATTTGGTCATGTAATTTCAAGATCGCGTCGATGAGCATCTCAGGGCGCGGCGGGCAACCGGGTAGGTAGATATCAACCGGCACCACGTGATCGACACCTTGAACAATCGCGTAGTTGTTGAACATGCCGCCACTGGATGCGCAAACGCCCATCGCGAGGACCCATTTCGGTCCTGGCATCTGGTCATAGACCTGACGCAGCACCGGCGCCATCTTCTGGCTCACCCGCCCAGCGACGATCATCAGATCGGCTTGACGCGGTGATGCTCGGAAAACTTCCATTCCAAACCGCGCTAGGTCATAGCGAGCACCCCCGACCGCCATCATCTCAATGGCGCAGCATGCGAGGCCAAAAGTTGCTGGCCACAGCGAGCCTTTGCGGGCATAGCCGGCCACTTTCTCAACCGTGGTAAGCAATACTCCTGATGGCAGTGCCTCTTCAAGTCCCATTGAGTTCCCGTCAGTCCCACTCGAGCCCGCGTCGGCGCCAAACATAGACGTAGACAACGAGAACAGTAACGATGAATATGAGCATTTCGATTAAGCCAAAGATTGCGAGTCGATCGAATGCGACCGCCCACGGGTAGAGGAAAACAATTTCAATGTCGAAGACTATGAACAACATCGCGGTGAGGTAGTACTTTACAGGGAAGCGGCCACCACCCACCGGTTGCGGTGTGGGCTCGATGCCACATTCATACGCATCGTATTTTGCTCGGTTATAGCGTTTTGGCCCGGTAAAGGTAGCTATGCCAACCGAAAAAACCGCGAAACCGAAAGCCAGGATGCCAAGAATCAGTATCGGTGTGTAAACGTTCACCGCTGTTCCACAACTCCTTGTTTCTGCCGATCAATATGGTCGTTTTGATCGAAACTGGCACTCAACCTTGTGCGTTTGTGAATGCCTTCACGATCCCCATAAGCATAGTGCGGCGCCTGCCCTTCATGCAGTGGCATCCGGACCTGGGTTAACACCCCGGTGCAGCGCGACAATCCCACCGGACAAGTTGCGCCACTGCACCCGCGCCCAGCCCGCCACTTGCAATTGCGCCGCGAGCTGCTGCTGGTCGGGCCAGGCCCGGATGGACTCGGCCAGATAGACATAGGCCTCGGGGTTGGTGGCCACCCGCTGCGCCACCGCGGGGAGGGCTTTCATCAAATACTCGGTATAGACGGTGCGAAATGGGGCCCAAGTCGGCTGCGAAAACTCGCAGATCACCAACCGGCCACCCGGACGCACCACCCGGCGCAACTCCGCCAGCCCGGTGGTCAAGTCCGCCAAATTTCGCAACCCAAAGGAGATAGTGGCCGCATCAAATACGCCATCGCGATAGGGCAAGGACAACCCATCCCCGCCGACGAAAGGCAACTGCGGCAGCCGCTGGCGGCCCACCTTTAACATCCCGAGAGAAAAATCAGTAGGAAAAACCTCAGCCCCGGCCTGGGCGAACGGCAAACTTGAGGTACCCGTACCAGCAGCCAGATCCAAAATCTGCTCACCCGGGAGGGGGGCGACCGCGGCGACCACGGCCTTGCGCCACCGCCGAGTCTGCCCTAGGGCTAAAACATCATTGGTTAGGTCGTAACGCTTCGCGACCCCATCGAACATGGCGGCCA
>JBIIOU010000220.1:0-3157 GCA_044336815.1 Candidatus Nanopelagicales bacterium
TTATGCGCTTGTCACCTGGTGCCAAAGTGATCGCGGTTGATTCTCGATTACCAGACTTCACGGGGTTCAGAGTCCAAAGGCACCAACTCCGAGGTTCTGCACTCAGGAATGTCGGTGGCAATTTCGCGTACACTGAATCTTCAACGGTAATACCGTCGATCAAAGTGGTTGCTGTCAGTGCAATCAAAATGGCGGTGACGCGGCCTGAATCCGACCCTAGTGCGGTCGCCCAAACTTCACCAGTTTCTTTAGAGACCCGTAGCCATCCGACATGATCCCCATCAACTTCTACTTTTGCGAGATCAGCACCAACCACCCGCAAACTGATTAATTGGTCATCGGGTCGCGCAGCGACTAATAGCTCGCTTCCCGTCGACATCAGGAGGTAGTGGGTGGCTCGGCGTCTGATTCTGGGCGTGCAGCACGTTCTGGCTTGGCGTCAATGCCAGCTTCGCGGCGCTGCTGCACCGTAATCGTGCTGGGCGCTCCGGTTAATGGATCATGCCCCGCCCCGGTTTTTGGGAAAGCAATTACGTCACGCAGTGATGTCGCTCCGGCTAGCAGCATGCAGGTGCGATCCCAACCGATTGCGATACCACCATGTGGTGGTGGGCCAAAAGTAAATGCTTCCAGCAGGAAGCCAAATTTCTCTTGGGCCTCGGCCTCTGACATACCCAACATTGCGAATACGCGCTGCTGCACGTCCGCTTGATGGATGCGGATTGATCCGCCACCGATTTCATTACCGTTGCAAACAATGTCGTAAGCCCAAGCGAGGGCCTGATCTGGCGCCTGCTCGAAATTATCCCGCCACTCGAGATTCGGTGAGGTGAATGGATGATGGACTGCCGTCCAGCCCTTGTTGCCCTCGTCATCTTCGATCTCCTCAAACATTGGGGCATCAATGACCCAGAGGAATGACCAAGCTTTTTCATCAATAAGTTCGAGACGACGACCGATTTCAAGGCGCGCAGCACCCAAAAGTGAACGAGCATCGGAGGTTTTACCCGCCGCGAAGAAAACACAGTCACCCGCTTTAGCCCCAACCGCCGCCACTAGGCCATCACGCTCTTGGTCGCTCAGATTCTTGGCAACCGGCCCACCCAATGTTCCATCGGCATCAATGGTTACATAAGCCAGACCTTTTGCCCCACGTTGTTTCGCCCACTCCTGCCAGGCATCAAACGCTCGTCGAGGTTGATCTGCTCCCCCGGGCATGATGACCGCACCCACATGTTCGGCTTGAAAAACTCGAAATGGAGTCGCCGAGAAGTAATCCGTTAGGTCTACTAGTTCAAGTCCAAAGCGCAAATCAGGCTTATCACTACCGAAGCGTCGCATCGCCTCGTGATATGTCATACGCGGGATATCACCAATCTCATGACCCAAGATCCCCTTCCAAAGCCCGCGAATAACAGCCTCGCCGACCTCTATGACATCGTCTTGCTCAACGAAGGACATCTCAATATCAAGTTGGGTGAACTCAGGTTGGCGATCAGCACGGAAATCTTCATCCCGGTAGCAACGGGCGATCTGGAAATAGCGCTCCATACCGGCAACCATTAGTAACTGCTTGAAAAGTTGAGGTGACTGCGGTAGCGCGTACCAATGGCCAGGCTGTAGCCGTACCGGTACCAAGAAATCGCGAGCGCCCTCAGGGGTAGATCTTGTTAGCGTTGGGGTTTCAATCTCAACAAATTCGCGCTCGAGTAGTACGTCGCGAGCAATTTGGTTAACCCGCGAGCGCATCCGCAGGGCATCGCCCGCCGACTGCCGGCGAAGATCTAAATATCGGTACTTGAGCCTTACTTCGTCGCCCACTGTGACGCGATCATCAATCGGAAACGGTAATGGCGCGGAGGTCGAGAGCACCTCAACGAAATCGCCCATAACTTCAATTTCACCTGTGGCCAGTTCAGCGTTTTCATTTCCCGAAGGGCGCAACTCAACCGTGCCGACAATCTTCAAGCAGTATTCGTCTCGTAGTGCGTGTGCAATGGCCGTATCGCGGACCACCACCTGCACCACGCCACTTGCATCGCGAAGATCCAAGAACGCAACCCCACCGTGATCGCGGCGGCTAGCTACCCAGCCAGCCAAAGTTACCGTGCTACCGGCATCTACTGCGCGCAGTGAACCGGCACCGTGTGAGCGAATCACGAACTCTCCTCCGAAACAGCGGTTGAATCGAGTGTGGAAAACACTCTTGGTGTTAGGTCAACTAGAGGCGGCGCCCACTGCGTTGCATCAGCCGGCACTTGGTCACCTGTTCGAATATCTTTGACCGTATCGTCCTCGGGGCTTTCTCCTTGCGCTGCACCCGGGAACCAGACGAACGGTATCCCTCGGCGGTCGGCAAAGCGAATCTGCTTGCCAAATTTGTCGGCACTTGGCGCGACTTCGCAGGAGATCCCTCGATTTCGCAACTGGCGGGCCACTAACTCACTTGCGGGGCGGCTCGCCTCATCGGTAACCGCCACCAGCACCGCGGATGGAACCGCCCGCGATACCGAAACAAGATCTCGACCAATAAGAACAGATACGAGACGCGATACGCCAAGTGAAATCCCGACGCCGGGATAGCTCTGCTTGCCGTCGCTGGCCAAATTGTCATAGCGGCCACCTGAACTAATTGAGCCAACCGATTCGAACCCAAGCAATTGGGTTTCATAGACGGTACCGGTGTAGTAATCCAGCCCGCGGGCAATCCTTAGGTCAGCGACCACCGAGCCGGGCCGCTCCGCGTTAGCGCCTGTAACCACCGCCGCTAATTCACTCAGCCCTTGGTCAAGCAGATCATTTTGCACGCCCAACGCACGTACTTGATCAACAAATGACGCATCCGGGGTCTTGATCGACGCTAATTGAATGCACTTCGCCGCGGATTCGGGGGTCAGGCCGGCTTCAGTCTCCAAAAGCACGCGTACGCGGTCAGCACCAATTTTGTCGAGTTTGTCTATTGCTCGCAGCACCACTTGAGTGTCAGTTGCTCCGATCCCGAGATAGAAACCCTCAGCTAGCTTGCGGTTATTCACTTGGATGACGGCTGGCGGAATTGGCAGTTTTGCCAACAGAGTGGACATAACCACCGCCATTTCTATCTCATGATGAAAAGCCAGAGCGCCGCTGCCAACTACATCAATATCGGCCTGAGTGA
>JBIIOU010000049.1:0-12479 GCA_044336815.1 Candidatus Nanopelagicales bacterium
CCCGGTACTCCTTGGTTCCATTTCGATAGAGCACGGTATCGCCGTAAACACTCGGCTGAAGGTCTAGTGCCAACTCCCCCACCCAACTGGGATCAACAGGTGATTCATTCTGATCATCAAGGCTCCAGCTCCAGCCCGGCTGAAAAGCCCACCGAAGACAGTCGCTGCACCCGGAGAACTGGCCCGCAAATCCGTAAAGCACCGAAACATTAGCCTGCACCCACGCTGGGTCTAGCACTCGAAGTGCGTGGTAGGCCATTAGGCACCCCTGGCTGTGACAGGCCACCACCGCCCTTTGGCCACTTGCCTTCGACACCGCACGTTCCACGAGAGTCATGAAGTCCGAAACGAAGGAATTGCCCCCCGGGGCATATCGGTAGTCAAATGGCAGGCAGAACAGGTTCGCGTCGAGAGTCCAACCGGCCGAGGCTAGTTGGTTAGTCATTGCTAAATACCTTGGGCATTCAGCTGCGAAGTCGCGGCCAATCGATATAGGTGCCACGCTCACCCCCGGTTGGTTGCTAGCCACTCCATCAGCATCGATAGCTAAAGACATCCAAGTAGGAACGAGCTCGGCCTCCTCCCGTGGCAACCCGCTGGTCACGGAGTACTCCAAAGCACTCGAAGCGCCTTGGGGCAATATGTCAACCGGATTCATGGAGGGCAGCAGAAAGTCGAATCCCGTAGCGTCCTTATCGCTGAGCACCTGAACGTTGAGCGCACTCATCCCAAGCCCCGGGACGAATACCACCGGTGCCAGTGCGGTTCCAACAGCGGAACTCGCTGTGCTTACTTTCCCAGCGCATCCTGTCAGCCCAACCGCCGCGACAAGCAACAACGACAGCACAATCATTAGGCCTTTGCCGATGCTAGAACTGTCAACGTCGGACTTCAACTCACTTGGGCGCAGAACAACTTTCTTGAACCCAAAGACCTTCGCGATAAAGTCCACGCCTGCATCCCCCAATTGAGGTGTTGCTAGTAGAACCCGCAGATCAGACCGATACTGAGTCGCGCGCTGCCTCTCCACCGGGCAGGTCATCATCATCAGATGCACCGCCAGCGTAATCGCCGTCTTCAATCTCATCGGCTCCTGGCTCAATTTGCACCCGCGGCAAGATGCGATCCAGCCAATTCGGCAACCACCAGTTGGCTTTGCCAAGTATCGACATCAGTGAAGGCACCAAAACCAACCGCACCAAGAAGGCGTCAATAATAACCGCGGAAGCTAGCGAGATGCCGAATAACTTGATCGTTGAATCAGGGGTTGGCACGAATGCCAAGAAAACACTGGCCATGATCGCTGCAGCGATCATTACGACGCGCCCTGAGCCCGCGAGGCCGCGGCGCACCGAGGCGGCGTTGTCGCCGGTGCGCGCCCACTCCTCTTGCATGCGCGTTACCAAGAAGACTTGGTAATCCATCGACAGCCCAAACAAAATCGCAAACACCATGATGGGTAGGAACGGCATAATCGGACCGGTACCACTAATACCGATGGGCCCAGCTAGCCAACCCCACTGGAACACGGCGACCGTGATACCCATGGCGGCGGCAAAACTCATCAGGCTAGTTATCGCAGCCGTTAACGGCACCACTAGCGAGTGGAAGAGCAGCACCAGCGCTAAGAAGCCCAGCCCGACAACCACCAACAAGAAAATAGGTAGCGCATCGGTTAGCACCGTAGTGAAGTCCGAGGTGATGGCTTGCGCCCCGCCGACATAAATTTCGGCACCGGTCGCGGCTTCCAGTCCCGGATTCACTTCACTTCGAAGCCGGTCCAGCAGCGCGGTTGTGGCTTCATCCTGCGGCGCCGAATTGGGCGTGATCATGATGGTGGCAACGGTGCCGTCAGGTCCGAACGAGTCTGGGTTCATCGCGATAAGCGGAATCATTTGGGCCGTAGGTAGTACGGCGGCCACGCCTTCAGCTTCGCTCAAACCGGTGACGATGGTCGTAAACGCTGCCACGTCATTTGGTGCCGGAAGTTTTACGGCCGCGAAGAAAGGCCCATTAACTCCGGGGCCGAAACCACTCGACATCAAGTCATACGCGATCCGCGCACTGCTGCCTTCCGGCTTGCCGGAGTCATCGGCGAACCCTTGCCGCAGGCTCAGTACCGGGATTGCCAGCACCACGATGACAGCAACCGCGCCGATGGTGGTCAGCCAGGGCCGGCGCTGTAGGCCGTGCCCGTATTGCGCCCAGCGCTTACCTTCAGGATGCACCTCGCCTGGCTTCTTGCCCCAAGGCAAACGGATACCCAGTGCTTTGTTGCCGAGCAGACTTAGTAGTGCCGGTAGCATCCAAAGCGCGGACAGCATCACCATCACGACGGTCACGGCCGCGGCCACCGCTAGGCCATCGAAGAAATTGATTCGCAGCACAAAGAGCCCTAGTAAGGCGATAACTACGGTGCCACCCGCGAAGAGCACCGCACGCCCTGCGGTCTCAACCGACTCCAGTGCGGCGGCCTTTGGCTCATGCCCGGCCAAGACCGCTTGCCTGAATCTGTTCATCACAAACAATGCATAGTCAATGCCAACACCGAGGCCGATCATCGCGGCCAAGGTCGGGGCGAATGTTGCTACGTCGAGGAAATTCGCAACCAGCAGTACCGCCATCTGGCCCATCGCCAGGCCTACAACGGCCACGAAAATTGGCATGCCGGCCGCAATCACCGAGCCAAACGCAATCAGCAAGATGATGATGGCCACCGCGATGCCAATACCCTCACTCTTTGGGGGCTCTTGCGCGGCCCACTCCAGACCTTGGCCATTTGCACCAACTTGCAGTTGGTCAGTATTCGCACTCTTAATCGCCGTTAGCAGAGCGGTGGCATCACTTGCTGACACCACGCCATCGACGAAAGTCACGTCGGAGTACGCGACGCTACCGTCGGAGCTCACCGCTGACGATGCCGCCGCGAATGCAGCCCCCGCATCACTAATTGCTTGTTGTTGGTCCTGGGGTAGATCCTTCAACTGGTCAGGGGTCATCCCCGCTGGCGCCGCAGGGCAATTGGACCCAAGCCCCCCACCTGTTGGCAAGGTCACGCAGCTAACACTGCCCAAATCAGCGATCTGTTGCAGCACCGGTGTTATTTCACTCAGAACCAGTGGGTCAACCGCACCACCTGTCGCAGCCGCTGAAAGAGCTGTCGGCGACCACACTATGCGTGCCCCGGCGCCAGAACCTGCACCGCCATCGCCACCACTGCTCAATAACTCCTGGGCTGCGGTTGACTCAGTCGCTGGAAGCGAGAAAGAGTCATTAAGCGCACCGCCAAGTTGGCTCCCAAGCCCAACGATCGCAACAAGAGCAAAAACCCAGGCAATAAGCGCTACAACTGGACGCCGAATTGCCCATTTAGAAAGACCAGGCACGAAAAAAACACTCCAAATAAGTAGTTAGCAGATACCCCAATTATACCCTCAATAGGCGATATACCCCAATTGGCCTGTGTGATTTTACTCGCAGTCACCTAACGCCTCTTGGACAACGACTTGGGCCAGGTTCGCGGAGTAGCCGCGCCGCATGAGTAGCCCCATTAGGCGCCGGGTGCGCGCCTTGGGGGTCAAGCGCTCGGTGGCACGTATTTTCGTGGCAATCAAGCTTCGGGCCCGCTCGTACTCATCGGCCTCGGTGATCAGGGCCAAGGCCGCTTCGGCGTTTTCGTCGCTGACCCCTTTTTGGCGTAACTCGTGCTTTAGTACTGATCTCGTACTGCCTTTGGTGCGCTGCCGAGATGTCACCCAGAGTTCGGCGAGTGCCGCATCATCGATAAGACCCACCTCGACATAGCGGTCCAGTACTTGCTCACGGATGGATTCAGGGATGCCACCCGCCACCAAGTCAGTTGCTAACTCGGAGCGGGTACGCGGGGCATAATTTAGTTTGCGCAATACGATATTTCTGGCGTCCTGTTCTAAGTCTTGCTGTGAACGCTCCGGTGCGAGCGAGTCAAAATACGACTCGCTCGCCGACCTAGACCGGGAGGTAGGGGTCTTGGCTCTTCTCGTGATTTGGGGGCTACTCATTACTCCACATCAATTGGCTTCGCCGCTGATTTCGCCGGAGCTTTTGGTGCTGGCTCGGAAGTGCTCTGCATCTCCGGCAATGCCGAAGCTGGAATATCAGCCGGGGCATCAAGTTTGGCACCAATGCCCATCACCTCTTTGATTCGCTTTTCAATTTCGTTGGCGAGATCAGGGTTATCCTTCAAGAAGGTCCGAGCATTCTCTTTACCTTGGCCTAGTTGATCGGTCTCATAGGTGAACCACGCACCAGACTTCTTGACTATCCCTTGATCGACACCAACATCAATCAGTGAGCCTTCACGCGAAATACCTTCACCGTACAAAATGTCAAACTCCGCCTGCTTAAAGGGTGGGGCCACCTTGTTCTTTACGACCTTGACCCGGGTGCGGTTACCAACAGCTTCGGTGCCGCCCTTAAGGGTTTCGATGCGCCGGACATCAAGACGCACCGAAGAATAGAACTTCAGGGCCTTACCACCGGTTGTGGTTTCCGGTGAACCAAACATCACGCCAATCTTTTCGCGCAATTGGTTGATGAAGATGCAGGTAGTGTTGGTATTACTGAGAGCACCTGCCATTTTGCGAAGTGCCTGACTCATCAAGCGTGCTTGTAGCCCAACATGACTATCGCCCATCTCCCCTTCAATTTCAGCGCGTGGTACCAGCGCCGCAACCGAGTCGATCACGATTAGATCAAGGGCACCCGAGCGCACCAAGGTGTCGGTGATTTCGAGGGCCTGTTCCCCGGTATCGGGTTGCGAGACATACAAACTGTCGAGGTCGATACCCAAGCGCGAGGCATAATCAGGATCTAGGGCGTGCTCGGCATCGATGAACGCTGCTAGCCCCCCGGCCGCCTGCACGTTCGCGATGGCGTGCAGGGCCAAAGTGGTCTTACCTGAAGACTCTGGGCCGTAGATCTCCACGATTCGGCCACGGGGTAGGCCGCCGATCCCCAGAGCGACATCAAGGGCGATGGAGCCGGTCGGGATGACATCAATCGGAATTCGGCCTTCTTCGCCCAAGCGCATCACCGAGCCTTTGCCGAATTGGCGTTCGATTTGGGCGAGGGCGGCATCCAGAGCCTTCTCGCGGTCACCAGCTGTACTGGCCATTGGTGGTTCTCCCTGTCTTGTCGGTGTTCAATTACTTAGTGGTCATGTTCGTTAGAACACGAAAGGTATGCCGACCCTCTGACACTCGGGGGCCCGCAGCAACCGCCTGCTTGGCCGATGTGGATGAAAGCCCACCTCGCGTCGTGACAGGAATCTATATCGAACGGGTGTTCGAATGACGGCGACACGCCGGGAGGGCAACAACGATCCCCAGACCAATTATTGGCACCAAAGAAGCCCCGCAAAGGGCGGCGTATGAGGCAAAAAGCACGATCAAACCGGCGATTGCTCCACCGACCCCTCCGGCCACATTCATGATCAAATCTGATAGCCCCTGCACCGCTGGGCGATCCGCGGCCGTAACTTCATCCGTAAGTAAGGTTGAACCGGCGATTAGCGTGCACGACCAACCCAGCCCCAGCAGAAACAGCCCTATTCCAAGTTGCCGGGTGTCATCACCTGGGGCTAGGCCGGAGATGACACAGGCGGCCGCCAAGATACAAATCCCAATCACAATGACCGGGATCCGGCCAATGCGGTCGACGCCCCACCCAACGATGGGCGAAAAGGCATACATTCCGGCCACATGCACGCTGATAACAAACCCAATGACTTGCAGCGAGACATCAACGTGGGCCATGTGAATCGGGGTCATGACCATCACCATGACCATCACTACATGTCCAATCGCAACGGTGGTGATACCCAAAATGGCCCTGGGGCGTCCGCGCACATGCCCTAATGCATCACGTAATTTGGGCCGCTCGAACACCCCGGTAGCTGCTGCGCGATTAGCGGTTGCGAGTAAGTACGGGTCTGGCCTCAGGAACAAGAACAAAGTAACGGTGGCGGCAAGTAGGGTGATTCCGCCGAGGAGATACGGCCCCGCCAGCTGTGGTAGGCCAAGTGACATACCCATGGATCCAGAGAAGTTCAGGAGGTTGGGGCCGAGTACCGCCCCGATAGTCCCGGCCCAGACCACCCAAGAAAGTGCTCGCGCCCGATGGCTTTCCGGCGCCAAGTCCGTTGCGGTGTATCGCGCTTGATAGCCGGCGGCTGAAGCCACACCAAAAACCACACACCCGACATAAACCAGAGCGAGATTTCGAAGGACTGCAGCGTAGATAATGATTATCGCGCCAAGCACACCGATACCAAATCCCGTGGTCAGTGCCACCCGGCGGCCCCTACTTAGTGCGATTCGCGCCAGCGGCAAGGCAATCAACGCCGAGCCAATAATTGTGCAAGTCTGCGCTAATCCGGCAGCCGCCTCCGAGTCAGCGATTGAGCCCGCGATCAGCGCACCAACCGGCACCGCCCCGGCGATTGCAATCCCGCTCAAAACTTGAGCGGTCGACAATACCCAAATTGTTTTGCGCTGAACGAGTGCAACCTCTGCTACCGATAGTGCTAATTGGCCGCTCACCCTGGCCGGGATCCATGATCTAGGTGCTCAAGTAGTGCTGCGCGCACCGCCTGGTCATCACGCGGTAGCCCCAGACTCGAATAGGCATCGACCAATACCTGCGGATCGTCCACCCAATCCTCATAAGCAACGCAGGCCGCCCGAAGGGATCCGAATAAAGTATTTAGGTCCGCGGTCGCGCTCAACAGCCAATCTCGAGTCGTCGTTAGCACTTCAAGTGCGTCGGAATTCTCCGGCCACCAGCCACTGCGCGCTGCGTCAACAGGCTCCCGGACATTGATCACATAACGCAAGCCCGGAAACAATTTACCGAGGAAAACTAGGTGCTGGAGTAATTCGTCATAGGACGCAAAATGTCCGGGCTCATAGCGAACCTCTTTGAACCCGATCCAAGTGGTGCCGGCCGTAGGCCTGAGCAGGTAGTCAATTACATGGCGACGAACATCGGCAAGCACCGCACCGGGATCTAACTGCGCAGATCCGTACCACGGGTGGGTCGATTTGCCAGCATGATGCCGGTCGGCGACTTCGGCGATCGACTGAAGGTAAGTGCCGAGCCCGCGCATCGCCGAATAATTTTCACCACGAACCAACACCCCCGGCAGGGCATTAAGGCTCGCTTGAATAGCCGTACTACCGGTGCGGCCGTAAGTAACTACCGTGACGTAGGAGTACTCCTTAGGTACATCACGTCGTAACCGCATGGGATCGACCCTAGATCAAAGCGCTGGGTACCTCAGTAGCCGCGCAGACAGCCCGCCAGATCTCGCGGGTTTCGACACCCGCCGCGATCGCTTGAACAACGGTCAAGCCAATACCGGCTAGCACAAAATCATTCGCCCAAGAGCGCGCGTAAACCGGGCCGAGCACCGTATCCATCCGTTCCCAAAAATCAGCCAGGCTCACCGCTGGTTACAGGACAAACGCCGAAATACGGGTATCAAAATCGCCCGTTTCAGCTTCAGCCATATTGGAACTGACGGATGACAACACCGCCGAGAGCGGTACATCGAGGGCGCCGCAGATGGCGGCTAGTAACTCACTAGATGCTTCCTTTTGGCCGCGCTCAACCTCTGAGAGGTAGCCCAGCGAGACCGCTGCTGCGGCCGAGACATCACGAAGGGTGCGACCTTGGTCTTGGCGACGACGACGAAGTTCATCACCGACTACCTGCCGAAGCACGATCATCACAACCTCCTTAATTCCTACCCTAACCCGGATTGACCAGATCAGCGAGCGAACGCCTACCCCTACGGTAACCCGCCGCCTCCCTTGGCTATTCCCCAGCCTCTGCTAGAAGCGACAAGACCAACTCCAGGCTCGCAAATACGGTGCCCTCACGGATGGCCGCCCGGTCACCCTTTAGTTCAAGTCGCCTGGTCAGGGTTACGTCACTTCGGGCATCGAAAACTGCGATCCAGACTATGCCGGGGGGCTCCCCCGCAAGCCAATCTGGGCCCGCCACACCGGTGGTGCCCACCCCGATGTCACTGCCAAGTACCCGGGTGGCCGCTTGTGCGAGTTGGGATGCGACCGATTCGCTCACCACCTGCTCCAGCGATACTTGATCCAACCCCAGTACCTGCGCCTTCACGTCCGTTGCGTAGGCAATAACTCCACCGCGCAGCATCGCTGAGCACCCGGGCACCTCAGCAATGCGGGCCGCAACAAGGCCCGCCGTCAAAGATTCAGCGGTAGCGAGGGTGACACTTGTGTCAATACATGCTTTAACCACCCGCGCCGCTAGCAAGGCCGTCATGAATTAGCCTCACTCGAATTCGCTTTTGACTTCGCGCGAAGGCGCAACGCGCGAACCAAATAGTCGATGCCAGTTATCACCGTGAGTACCACGGCCACGGCCATCATGAGCATGCTGGCGGTCGACCACCAAGGCAGATCCGGGACCTCAAGAAGATACATCGTGATCGCAACACCTTGCGCTACCGTTTTAGCTTTACCCCCGCGACTTGCCGGTATGACTCCATGCTCAATGACCCAAAACCGCAATACGGTAATACCAAGTTCGCGAACCAAGATCACAATGGTTACCCACCAGGCCAAATCTGCCAGCAATGACAAGGACACTAAGGCGGCACCTATTAGTGCCTTATCCGCGATCGGGTCGGCGATCTTGCCGAAGTTAGTAACCAAGCCTCGGCGGCGCGCAACAGCCCCGTCGACGAGATCGGTAAGGGCAGCGAAAACGAATACTCCGGCCGCCCACCAACGCAATGTCAGGTCATGGCCGCCTTCGGCGAAGAGCAAAACCACCATTATTGGAACGCAGGCAATTCGGAGCAGGGTCAAAAAGTTCGCGATATTGACTATGGAGGTACCGGAGACTAAATCACCAGCGGCATCTGGCTTAGGTGGCCTCACACCGGCTCCGCAAGTAGATCCACCCCTTCGGTGTCGACAACATTGGCGGTCACGAAATCTCCAATGCTTGCAGCACCGATCACGATCGTTGAACCGTCATCGGGGCCTTGATGACCAGCGCGGCCTACCAATCGCCCAGTTGGCTCACCATCTTCATCAAGTTCTTGGGTTTCAATTAGAACTTCGACTGTGGTACCGATTCTGTCTTCAGCACGTTGGGCCATGATCTCTTCGGCCACCGATGAAATCAATTCGACACGTGCACGGATGATTTCTTCAGCTAATTTATCAGCAAATGTTGCAGCCTCGGTGCCATCCTCATCGCTGTAACCGAATATCCCTACTGCGTCAAGGCGTGCCTCATTCAAGAAAAGCACCAGTTCATCGAACTCTTCTTGAGTCTCACCGGGAAACCCCACGATAAAATTACTTCGGATCCCGGCCTCTGGGTTCAACTCCCTAATCTGGGCAATCAATGTGAGGAAATCAACTCTCCCGCCGAAACGCCGCATGCGGCGCAGCAGATCCGTACTGGCATGTTGAAATGAAAGGTCGAAATAGGGCGCAACAACAGGGGTGCGTGCGATGACTTCGATAAGCCCCGGCCGCACCTCCGCTGGTTGCAAATAGGCTACGCGTAATCTGCTTAGCGAGGTGGAGTTTCCAATGGCGGGGAGCAGTGACTCCATTAGCCGTATGTCGCCTAAATCTTTTCCGTACGAAGTCGAATTCTCACTAACCAATACGACTTCCCGCACCCCTTGATCCACTAACCACTTAATCTCTTCGATGATGTCAGTGGTTGGCCGTGAAATAAACGAACCCCGAAATGATGGGATCGCGCAAAAGGTGCATCTGCGGTCACATCCGGAGGCTAATTTTACCGGCGCGACCGGGCTGCCATCTAGGCGGCGGCGCAGGATCGGCGGTTGCCACCCGGGTTCAGCACCCAAATCACTCTCACCATGACCTGGGATGGGCATGGTGACCGCAGGTCGATCAACCGGTGAGATCGGGAGCAAGGTCCGCCGATCGCGCGGCTGATGCGCGATTGGTCGATCACCAGCAATGATTGCCCGTAGTCGCTCAGAAATATCTGGGTAATCATCAAAACTCAAAACTGCATCGGCCTCGGGCAGCTCATCGGCTAGCTCGCGCCCGTAGCGCTCGGAAAGGCAACCCACCGCAACCACTGCTTGTGGCCCACCACCTGCACCCTTAAGGGCCGAAGCTCCGATCACGGCGTCGATTGAATCCTTTTTAGCCACATCTACGAAACCGCAAGTATTAACAAGCACCGCATCAGCGGTGGCTGGATCGTCGACGATCGTCCAACCAGCGGCGGCCAATCGTCCGGCAAGTTCTTCGGAGTCAACTTCATTACGCGCGCACCCTAAAGTCACCAGTGCGACACTTTGCTGCGAACTACTTAAACTCTCGGGCACCACCCCAGCCTACGGAGGTGCCTTCGGTTCAATAGTTAGCGGGAGTTAATAACGTTCGGATTCACTGAACTAACTTTGGAGTTCAGCAAATTCGGCGGCTAAACCCTCCGGGTCCAACCCGAGGCAATTAGCTAATACCTTTAGATGGCCGCGGACGTAGGCATCACCACCAAAACTGTCAAAATCATCGGCTTCTAGGGCAACCAGCATGGACTCGCGAATCTTGGTCGACGAAGCTAAATCGGCCGTCGTCAAGCCCAATGACACTCGGGCGCTCTTGATCGTCATACCGACGCTCATTCGCACCTCCAGCCGTGGTTAACGACAGAAGGCTATCGCTCTCACCGTATGCGCGCACGCTGAAAGGGGGGGGAATCCAAGAGGCCATTCGGTGGACAGATCGCTCCTTTGGAGCTACGAGTCTCCCCGAAGCATGGCTATTATTTCCGGTAATTCTTCGGGCTTTACCAAGACATCGCGAGCTTTAGAGCCTTCACTGGGCCCAACTACGCCACGGGACTCCATCAGGTCCATCAGGCGGCCAGCTTTGGCAAACCCCACCCGTAACTTGCGTTGCAGCATTGAAGTTGACCCGAACTGGGTCGAAATCACCAACTCAACAGCCTGGATAAGCACATCAAGGTCGTCACCGATATCCCCGTCCACTTCCTTGGCACCAGCTGAAACGACCGTGGTGACCTCTTCCAAGTAGACGGCCGCGGACTGCGCCTTGCAGTGTGCAACCACCGCGCGGATTTCATTCTCGGACACAAAAGCGCCTTGAATGCGCTGGCTCTTATTGGCCCCCATCGGCAAGAACAAGCCATCACCTTGACCAACTAGTTTCTCGGCCCCCGGCTGATCCAAGATGACTCGGCTATCAGTCAGGCTCGAGGTCGCAAATGCCAAACGACTTGGAACGTTCGCCTTTATCAGGCCGGTTACGACATCAACACTTGGACGCTGCGTCGCAAGCACCAGGTGGATACCGGCCGCCCGAGCCAACTGCGTGATGCGGACGATTGCGTCCTCGACATCACGCGGGGCCACCATCATTAGATCCGCTAGCTCATCAACAACCACGAGCAAGTACGGATACGGCCTCAGTACCCGCTCACTGCCCGCGATCACTTCCACTCGACCGTTCTTGACGGCTTTATTGAAGTCATCAATATGGCGGAATCCGTATAGAGCTAGATCGTCATACCTACGATCCATCTCTTTGACAACCCACTGCAGCGCGTCAGCCGCCTTCTTCGGGTTGGTGATAATTGGCGTGATTAAGTGCGGAACACCCTCATAAGCCTTCAACTCAACCCGCTTTGGATCTACGAGGATCAAACGGACTTCATCAGGGGTCGCACGCATGAGAATGGACGTCACCAGGGCGTTTATACAACTGGATTTACCCGCACCGGTGGCGCCGGCCACCAGAATATGTGGCATTTTGGCGAGGTTGGCGACCACAAAACCACCCTCAACATCTTTCCCGAGTGCAGCCACCATCGGGTGTTGATCACCAGTCGCGGCTTTGCTGCGCATGACGTCAGCCAAGGCGACTAGCTCGCGGTCAGAGTTAGGGATCTCAATCCCTATTGCTTTCTTGCCCGGGATGGGGCTGAGGATTCGCACGTCTGCGCTCGCCACCGCGTAAGCGATGTTCTTACTAAGTGCGGTTACCCGCTCAACTTTGACGCTCGGGCCCAATTCGATTTCGTATCGCGTAACTGTTGGTCCGCGCATGAAGCCGGTTACCTGGGCGTCGATGGCGAACTGCTCAAGGACTTCGGTCAATGCCGCAACCACTTGATCATTTGCCCGCGTAGCAGTCTTATGTTCGGCACCAGGCTTTAGCAGGTTCGCGGGTGGCAATACATACGTGACGCTGCCAGATAGTGGCAGTTGCTCTCCCCGCTTGGGAGCCCGACTTGCCGACGCCGCGTTTACCGGCCGTGCGAGAGCCACCGTTTCATGGCGTGCCGGATGGCCCACCGGGTCAGCTGTAACAACAGGCCGAGCAATGGAGTTGGTCGGTGTCATGCCGGCCATCAGCCCTGCCGCCGGCCGGAATTCG
>JBIIOU010000221.1:0-3148 GCA_044336815.1 Candidatus Nanopelagicales bacterium
TTGCCGACGGCTCGGTATCGGTTGACATAAATGAGTTAGAGGGCATCCCAAGAGCAATTCGTACCCGGCTGATCCGCGCAATGTGTATTTCAATTGGTGGCGTTCCAGGAGACCTAAGCCGTGATCATGTGCTCGCCGTGGACCGATTGGTGACTCATTGGGCCGGGCAGGGGCCGGCATTCTTGCCGGGGGGAGTTCAAGCGCAGCGCGCGTATGACAGGCTTACCGTTATTCGCCCAACCCAACAGCGGGAGTAAAAGTTGCAGCCAGAAGATCTCGGCGCTGATCTTGCACACGTGTTGCTCACCGAGGAGCAGATCAAGGCCCGCATAGGTGAACTGGCTGAACAGATTGAGGCAGATTATGCCGAGAAGGATCTACTGCTTGTCGGAGTATTAAAGGGTGCCGTGATGGTGATGGCAGACCTGGCGCGATCCCTAAAGCGCAGTGCTGAGATGGACTGGATGGCGGTGTCGTCCTACGGATCTGGCACCAAGAGCAGTGGTGTGGTTCGGATTCTTAAGGATCTAGATGCCGACATCGCCGGCCGCAATGTGTTACTGGTCGAGGATGT
Source organism: Candidatus Nanopelagicales bacterium (assembly GCA_044336815.1). Lineage (GTDB taxonomy): Bacteria > Actinomycetota > Actinomycetes > S36-B12 > S36-B12. Next base: position 575 of record JBIIOU010000221.1, read on the forward strand.
TTTGGATTCTGGCCTAACCTTGTCGTGGCTGATGCGCAACCTAAGTTCACGCGGGCCGGCCTCTGTTGAGGTGTTCACTTTGCTGCGCAAGCCCGATGCCATGAAAGTCGAACTAAATGCCCGGTATGTGGGCTTCGACATCCCCAATGAATTCGTGGTGGGCTACGGGCTGGATTACGCCCAGAAGTACCGCAATCTGCGCTGCGTGGGCACTTTGGCCCCGCACGTCTACGGCGGCTGACCCTTCGCCCTGCGCGGAAAGGGCAACCGTGCGGATGTGGACCTGCGAGGGTCGTAGTACCGTCAGGAGGTGGATCTCAAGCGCATAGCTCGTGGGCCGATCTTTTGGATCGTGCTGGCTGTCCTGCTCGTCCTGCTCGGCTCCAGCCTGATTTCAGGGCTAGGTGCCCCAGCGCAGGTTGATACCGGTGCTGCGGTCAGCGACATCAAGGCCGGAAATGTCGATACCGCGGTCATTACCGACCGCGATCAGGTCCTGGATTTAACCCTGAAGGATGGCACTAAAGTCCGCTCCTCATATGTGACCGGCCAGGGGGTCAACCTCCAAGAACTCCTGCAGGAGAAAGTCGACGCTGGGCAGTTGGCCGGTGGCTACAACGTTCTTGTGCCGAGTGACAGCCTGATCGTGACGTTGCTGGTCTCGTTGCTTCCGATCGCATTGATTATTTTCTTGCTCTTCTTCTTCATGGGCCAGATGCAAGGCGGCGGATCAGGCATCATGAAGTTCGGTAAGTCCAAGGCGAAACTAATTACCAAAGACATGCCGCAGACAACTTTTGCCGACGTGGCTGGCGCCGAGGAGGCGGTCGAAGAGCTCCAGGAGATCAAGGAGTTCCTCGCCGAGCCGGCAAAGTTCCAGGCTGTTGGCGCGAAGATCCCCAAGGGCGTCTTGCTATATGGCCCGCCCGGTACCGGCAAGACTTTGTTGGCCCGAGCGGTCGCCGGTGAAGCTGGAGTTCCGTTCTTCTCGATCTCAGGATCCGACTTTGTTGAAATGTTTGTTGGAGTTGGCGCGAGCCGTGTGCGCGATTTATTTGAGCAAGCCAAAGCTAATGCACCGGCCATTATTTTCGTCGATGAAATTGACGCTGTCGGTCGGCATCGCGGTGCCGGCCTTGGTGGCGGGCACGATGAGCGTGAGCAGACCTTGAACCAAATGTTGGTCGAGATGGACGGCTTTGACGTCACCCAAAACGTCATCATGATCGCAGCCACCAACCGCCCCGACATCTTGGACCCAGCGTTACTTCGCCCGGGCCGATTCGATCGACAAATTGCGGTAGAACGCCCGGATTTAAATGGCCGCGAGGCAATTCTCGAGGTGCATGCAAAAGGCAAGCCGATGGCCGAGCACGTCGACCTGCGCGCGGTTGCTCGCCGAACCCCAGGTTTTACCGGCGCCGATCTAGCCAATGTACTGAACGAGGCCGCACTACTTACCGCCCGTGAAGGTAAGTCCTTCCTCGATGATTTTGCCCTCGATGAGGCCATTGACCGAGTAATTGCCGGACCACAAAAGCGCACCCGCGTAATGGACGATGAAGAGAAGAAGATCACCGCTTATCACGAGGCCGGCCATGCACTTGTTGCTGCGGCGCTGCCGGGCAATGATCCGGTGCACAAGATCACCATTTTGCCGCGCGGGCGGGCACTTGGCTACACCATGGTGCTCCCAGACCAAGAGAAGTACTCGACAACTAGAAGCGAGATGCTCAATCAACTTGCATACATGCTGGGTGGCCGTGCGGCTGAAGAGCTTATCTTCCACAATCCGACCACCGGTGCCTCCAATGACATCGAGAAAGCGACAGCGCTAGCTCGGGCCATGGTGATGCAATTTGGTATGACCGAGCGCCTCGGTGCGATTCGGTACGGTAAAGAACAGGGTGAGGTATTCCTCGGCCGCGATATGGGCCACACCCGCGACTATTCAGAAGAAGTAGCGGCAGCCATCGATGAAGAAGTCCGGGCTTTTATTGAGGCGGCTCATCAAGAGGCATATGAGGCTCTGGTAACCAACCGCGACGTCCTGGATGCACTTGTACTTGAACTCTTGGAAAAAGAAACTCTCGATAAGGCCCAAATCGAGGCGGTGTTCGCGTCACTTACCCTGCGCGAAGTACGCCCGGCCTGGACGGGCTCAACCAGACGTCGACCAGATGAACGTGGGCCGGTGGCCACACCATCGTCAAATGGATCCCATGGAGCGAATGCGGAAGTTAAGTGAGTGACATCGGCCCGGTGACACTCACCGGAGATGATCCGATTCGCCTTTATGACGCTGCCGGAGTCGAGCGCGCCGTCCGGGATTTGCTAGTTGCAATCGGTGAAAACCCAGAGCGCGAAGGCTTACGCGATACGCCCGCTCGAGTGGCTCGCGCTTATGGCGAGATTTTCGGTGGCCTCCAGATGACCGCTGATGAAGTTCTGACCACCACCTTCGATATTGGGCATGAAGAATTAGTCATCGTGCGCGACATAGAGATGTACAGTACCTGCGAACACCACCTGGTCCCATTTCATGGGGTGGCCCATATCGGCTACATCCCAAAC
>JBIIOU010000223.1:0-3121 GCA_044336815.1 Candidatus Nanopelagicales bacterium
CCGTGGGTGCCATCGGATTCATCGTGCTCGCATTCGCCTCTTCTGCGGAGAACCTGGTGCTGCTCGGACTTGGCCTGTGCCTCATCGGAATCGCAGTGGCTTTCGTGATTCCGGCTGCCAATGCGGCGGCCATGGGGTCGGTGCCCGCCGAGGATCGCGGAGATGCTTCAGGCATAAACATGACCGTGCGTCTGGTGGGTTCAATTCTTGGGCTAGTCGTAGGCAGCACCCTGCTTGCCAGCGCCGGTCGCGATGAGGTCATCGCGGGCGCTCAGTGGTCGTGGATAGTGGCCGCCGCGTTGATGATTCTCGCCGCGATCGTGTCCATGACTGCGATCCGACCCTCAAATACCTAGCCGGGTCAGTTAGCCAAAGCCCCGCGCTCGAAATTTGCTATTCGCCTCATAGAGCCCGCCTCGTCTCGCCTCGCTCAAATTCAATTCATTGACTACAATTGAGGACCAAATATAAGTAAGTAAATTAAGGGGTTGTGTGTCCGCGAGCGTAAAAGAGATTCGTGTCGGAATGCTTGCCTACGGCGCAATCGGAGATGAGCACAGTCGGGCAATTAGTGCAGTTGAGGGCCTGCATCTTACGGCGGTAGCTGATACAAATCCAGATAGGTTGTCGGTAGCAAAAGACGTGGTGTCGGATATAACGACATTTACCGATTCAATGCAAATGTTAGATTCCGGATTAGTTGACCTCGTGATCATCTCGACTCCTCCAAATAGTCACTACCACTGGGCAAAAGAGTCTTTAAGTCGCGGCCTGAATGTGATCCTTGAAAAACCAATGGCGCTTACGGTCGAACACTGCGATGAACTGATGGCTCTAGCTGAGGCGAAAAATCTGCTTCTTGTGGTCTATCAAAATCGGCGGTTTGATGCTGATTTTATAACAATGAAAAAATTGATAGACGATGGTGAAATAGGTGAAGTTTTCTCATATGAGAGTTTTGTCGGCGGATACTCCAAGCCATGTTCATACTGGCATTCAGATGCTGAGGTTTCTGGTGGTGCAATTTTTGACTGGGGTAGTCACTTCATCGATCAGATTCTTGCGATCATTCCAAGCACGGTCGACACAGTCAGTGCGATTAATCAGAAACGTGTTTGGGATCATGTCACGAATGCTGACCATGCAGATGTTTCAATCACATTTTTAAATGGCGCTCGCGCAACATTTACTAATTCAGATCTTGCGGCAGCGCGTAAACCTAAGTTTTATGTCCTCGGGACAACCGGAGCGATAATCGGTAATTGGGACCCAGCCGCTGGCTCGGCGCCAGCTGATTTGCCTGCAATTCTTACTGTGTATCGTGCCGATGGCACTCACGAAGTAGTCCCAAACTCCCTTGCTGATCCCCATTCCTTCCATCAAAGCGTCGTTGCTTATCTCAACCACAACACCCCAATGAGCGTGACAACCCGTCAATCCCGTGATGTAGTTGCCATTATGCAAGCGGCGGAAGAGTCTGCGCAATCCAATGGCCGTTCAGTAACTCCTAGAATGAAGGGATGAAAAGCGTTCGTTGGGGATTGCTAGGCGCGGGTTGGATTGCGACCAAAGCAATCGTGCCAGCGATGCATTCAGCCGCTGACACCATTGTCCAAAGTGTTGCAAGCCGGGATTTGAATCGTGCGCAAGCACTTAACCCCATAACGATTCACCAGAGTTATGAAGAACTAATTGTCGACCCATTAATAGATGCAGTTTACATAAGCCTCCCTAATCACTTGCATTTCCAATGGACCGTGGCCGCTCTAAAAGCCGGTAAGCATGTCTTGTGTGAAAAACCATTTGCGATGAACAGTGCTGAAGTTGAAATCATGGTTCAAGCCGCCCGTGACAATGATCGACTCTTAGTGGAGGCGGTCTGGCCACGTTGGCATCCGCGAATGCAGCGAATGATTGATTACGTCAAGGCTGGAAACATTGGCGAAATAGTTTCTATTGATTCGTCATTTACTTTCCCTGCCTCGATTGAAGGTAATTATCGTCTCTCACCGGCTATGGGTGGTGGCGCACTTTATGATGTCGGGGTATACCCATTGCATGCGTTTGCGGCTCTCATGGGTGATGGCGCGCAGGTTCTAATAGAAAGTTGCGATAAAAAGGTGGGGCCCACGGGGATCGATCTGACAAGTACTTGGCGGATGCGCATCGATGATTCGATCACCGCCCGTGGAGTGGCTTCATTCGAGATGCCAGAGAACCAAAGCCTGATCGTGCGCGGTGAGAAGAACTCTGTCGAATTAGTTGGAACACAAGCTTTCACTTCGTGGAACTCTGCGAGCAGCTTGCGATTAGGCGATCACTTTGAAGAGTTTGAGGCGGTGGACCCATACCTGCTGATGATTCAAAACTTCGGAAAAAAGATCCGCGGTCAAGAGAGTTGGGTTCTCCCGCTCGAGACGTCACTATCTGTTCAGAAAATGCTCGACCAACTTCATGGCTTCCGCTAGGCGGTGAAACTGCCCTCGAAACCCACTGCAGCACGTGGGCTTTCTCGTTTCTAGAGCCTAGGGTTTCCATTGGCTATCGCGTCGTCGATGTCCTTGGAGACGGGTACGACCGCCCTCATCTAGACTCTGCATGTGGGGGCGGTAGCTCAGCTGGTTAGAGCCCCGGACTCATAATCCGGTCGTCGTCGGTTCGAGCCCGACCCGCCCCACTCAAGTTTCCCTCGCAAGAAGGGGGGAAATGCCCAACGCTCATGTTGCATACTTCCAGTCGAACTTATCCTCACCACGACCTATCTTCACGTCTGTATCCTTCGCCACGGCGCCGTCACTCGGGAGCAGCCCAGCAGACCAGGTCGATGACGAAGTGAGGAGGACGGGTGTCGGCTGAGCAGTTCTTGTTGCTTGCCACGGGAGTGCACCTCGGCTTCCAAGTCGTTGTCACGATCGTGGTCTACCCAGGATTGCTGAATCTTGCGCCCGATGGCTGGGAGCGTGGGCACGCCGCTCACACCCGTCGCATGATAGTCGTTGTTATCCCGGTGTACGCCGCTGTGGCCGTATCCCTTGGCTGGGCACTCGCAACCGTATGTTGTTCTCCGGCACTATTCGTCACGGCCGGAGCAGTACTGATCGTTGGGGTGACCACGGCTCTT
>JBIIOU010000224.1:0-3082 GCA_044336815.1 Candidatus Nanopelagicales bacterium
AGATCGAGGATGACCCCGGGCACCGATTCGAGGGCCGCGCTAACGAAGGGGCGCCAGTACTGCGCGAGTGATCCAATCGTGGGCAGTGTTACGTCGCCACTTAGTCGGTAGGCCGGGATTTTGTCACTTGGCCGCAGGAGGCCGAATAAACCTGAGGCGATTGCCACGTTTTTATCTAAACGACGACGCTGCGCGGTTGTCAAAGTTGTGACGTCTAGTGCGTCGTAGAGCACCCCGGTGTAGATCTCGATCGCCGGTCCAGCCGGCGATTTTTTGAGCAGTGCATTTCTTCGAATGTCATCATGTTGTTTTGGCCCCAGATCCAATACCTGTGCAGCCAGGCTTTCATCATTCGCGCATAGGCTTTGTAAGACCGATATGACTTGGCTTCGGGCCCGGGTTAACTCGGGGAAAGACAATTGAGCTGGTTTCATCGGTTGTCCGCGGGTCGCAGCAGTCTTCCCTTCACTTGGTGGGAGCACAATGAGCACATGGTGACGCTATCGGACCGCAAACCCCGTCGAGCAGCGGCCGGTGCGGGTATAACTGGATCAATACTTCTTCTTGCCTCATCGATGCTCACCGCCTGCGCTGCGCCGGCGGTCGACACCGCCTGTGATCTCACTGACGCCCGCCATGAAATAGAGCACATCGTTTCGGAGTCTGGATTGGGCATTGCCTCGGTCGATGTGGCCACATGTGCCGACTCGTGGACATATGTTGTTGCCACAATTAATGGCCCAGGTAGTGAGCCGAGTTCGGATCGCTTCTTATTTCGTCAGGACACCGACATGTTGGTCTTAATGGCCCCGGAGTCTGTCTGTGAGAATCAAGCCGGGAACCCTGAAGGGCTGCCGGTGGTGCCTGAGGCATTGCGCGCTCAAGTATGCGACAGTTAGAAAATAAAGCAAATAACCCAAAGGAATCCAAATTAATCGACTTCTAGTCACTGTTGCAAGCGGAACTTTGCTTCTAGGTTTGGCCTTGGTGGCACCTGCGGTTGCCCAAGGTGCTCCGTCCACCCCGGAGGTGAGCAACTGCGGTTTTCCCTCAGCGCAGCCGACAGACATAAGCCTTGCCTGCGCGGACGAGAACACCGCCCTTGAAAAACTAAAATGGACTAAATGGAACGCCCGGACTGCCAAGGGCACCGGGGTATACACCTACAACGATTGTGAGCCGAACTGCCTCGTCGGCACCTTCCGCCAACGTAGGGTCAATGTCCAACTGACGACCCCCAAGACCGTCGATGGCATCAGGGTTTTCACCAAAGCCAAGGTAATTTTCCCTGATGGTAGTGGCCAAAGTAACAAGACCTTCCAACTCCCATAGGCGATCGCGTACTGTATGGGCGGACGAGTTGGCCGGGTGATCGCGGCGTGAGCAATCACGTCGAGGAAAGTCCGGACTCCTTAGGGCAAGGTGGTGGGTAACGCCCACCCGGGGCAACCCGCGGGAAAGTGCCACAGAAAACAGACCGCCAGGAGCAATCCTGGTAAGGGTGAAACGGTGGTGTAAGAGACCACCAGCACATGGGGTGACCCATGTGGCTTGGTAAACCCCACCTGGAGCAAGGTCAAGAGGGCCGAAAGGCCTGTGCAGACGAGCGGCCCGTTCAATGTCTGCAGGTAGACCGCACCAGGCTGTCGGTAACGGCAGTCGCAGATGGATGATCACCGAATTGGTCGCCGCAAGGCGATTGAGGAACAGGATCCGGCTTACAGGCCAACTCGTCCACTTTCGTTCTTTGGCAACTCTGCCTCGGCGATTTAGGGGATTGCACTTCGGGGGAGATCGGCGATATCGGCATTCGGGTCGATTTTCAATTCGCGCACTAGATCGGCGAGCTTGAATTTGGCCTCGGCCGCCGCTGGGCTAACGTCGGCGGCCAACTCCAAATCCTTGATCAGTCCGGCAAGAGTGGCATCAGCGGAGGAAAATTCGATTTGGGCTTCTATCCTGGCGCGCTTGCCCTTAACCATCGGCGCGAGCGGCCCAAGCTCCAAGACATCCAAGGCGCGATCGATTGGCAATCCCAGCTGCCCGCTGACCAGCAGTGCCTGACGAATCGCCAGCAGCGCATCGGCGAGGGCATGATTTGAAAGCAACTTGGCGCCTGCCGCCGCCTCGGCACTTTCAAATTCAAGAACTGCCTGCGAAAAAGTATCAATTACCGGTCTGGCTCGGTCAATAGCCGTTTGTGCGCCCCCGAGGATGACGGTTGCCACGCCATTGTCGATGGCCGGCACCGAGCCCATCACCGGGGCCTGTACGTACATAACCTTGTTCGCGGTGAAGAAGTCAGCCAGTAGTTTCGCCTCGCTCGGAGCAATAGTGCTGGTGTTTAGGACTAGGGCACCGGGTTCTAAATGCGGTTGCGCCAGTTCACTAACCTCGATGCAAGCCTTACCGTCGAATAGGCTCAAGACCACGACCGATGCGCCCTGAAGAGCCGCAGCAAGTCTGGCTTTCGAGTCAGAGTTAAGGCTGCCATTGCGATTCCACCCCGTGACCTCAAACCCGAAGCCGGCGAGCTTGTTAGTTATCGCAGTACCCATTCGGCCCAGGCCCAGTACGGCAACGTGAACTTTGCCATCTGCTGGCGAGTGTCCGGCTGCTGGCTGCATAAGTTCTGGCATGTGTGTAGCCTATATGCCCTTGGCCGCTACGCCAGCAGGGTTTCTCCGATGTACCCGCCAGGAGAGGTGCCGGGGGGCACCGCGAACGCAGCACTTGCTGTGTGCCGGATGTATTCGTTTAAGAGATCACTTTCAGAAAGTTGGCGTTGCAAAGGTACGAACTGCCGAGTCAGGTCACGTTGATAGGACATGAAGAAAAGCCCAATATCCGAGGCGCCGCTAGCGTCGTCTGAGTTGGCATAGTTGAATGCGCGACGCAAAATACGGACTCCACCGTTATTCTGCGGATGCGCGAGCGCCACATGTGAGTCAGGGGTAATGGCAGGTTTACCGCCGGCTGCCAGTTTGGAAAAGTCCGGCGTGGTGAATTCGGTGCCACCTGAAAGCGGCGCGCCACCTGATTTGGTCCGCCCGAAAACATCTTCTTGCTCTTTGAGTACCGA
>JBIIOU010000226.1:0-3073 GCA_044336815.1 Candidatus Nanopelagicales bacterium
CTTAAAGGCGGGGCCATGAAACTTGGTCAGGCCATGAGTATTTTCGAGGCTGCACTACCCGAGGACATCGCCGGGCCTTATCGAGCGGCACTCACCAAATTACAAGATGCTGCACCTCCGCTACCTACTGAAGCTATCCACAAGATTCTCACCGAAGAACTTGGCACGCAATGGCGCACAAAATTCTCGGATTTCGCAGACCAGCCCGCAGCGGCCGCCTCCATCGGGCAGGTACATAAAGCAACTTGGCATGACGGCCGAGTGGTGGCGGTGAAAGTGCAATACCCCGGGGCCGACAAAGCCCTAATTAGCGACCTCAACCAAATGGCGCGAATGGGTAAACTCTTTGCCTCCTGGATACCCGGTCTCGATATCAAGCCACTGCTGGATGAGTTACGCGATCGTGCCGTAGACGAACTCGATTACTTGCACGAGTCACAGAATCAACGGGCTTTCGCCATCGCCTTCGAAGGCGACCCGGAGTTTGTAATACCCCATGTTCTTGTTGCAGCACCACATGTGCTCGTTAGTGAATGGATTGACGGCACCGCACTCTCATCCATCATTAAAGACGGCAGTCAAGCCGAACGTGATGCAGCCGGAGTCCTCTATGAACGTTTCTTGCTATCTGGCCCATCGCGTGCTGGCCTCCTACACGCCGACCCACACCCCGGCAACTTCCGCATCACCCCGGATGGACGCCTGGGCGTACTTGACTTCGGTGCCTGCGCATCATTGCCTGACGGCCTACCTTCGGCAATGGGTTCATTACTTCGTATCGCCCAATTGGGGGATGCACAAACGGTAATCGAGGGTCTACGCGCCGAGGGTTTCATCAAGCCCAATATTGAGGTCGACGCCGAGCAAGTGCTGGGATACCTCGAGCCTTTTGTTGATCCAGCCCGCTACGAGGAGTTCACTTTCTCCCGTGATTGGATGCGCGAGCAATTTACCCGCATGAACGATATGCGCAATCCTGATTTCGCCGTAGGACTGAAACTAAACCTGCCGCCGTCATATGCATTGATCCATCGGGTCTGGTTGGGTTGTATCGGCGTGCTGTGTCAACTCGGTGCCACCGTTCCGATGCGCGCTGAACTAACGCGGTGGGTACCTGATTTCACCACCGCTGGCCAATAGCAACAAGCTAACTGCTAGCGGGTCGGGTCGCTCAGCAACTCTAGGAGCGTTGGCCCGTATAACTCCAACTTCGTCGGCCCGATGCCAGGTATTGCCGCCAACTGCTCCAAACTTGCTGGCAACTGTTCAACAATTGCCAGCAAAGTTGCATCGGTGAAGACAACGAATGCCGGGACTTCGCGCTCTGTGGCCTCCCGCAGCCGCCACCGTTTTAATTGTTCGAACTGATCTGGGTCATAAGTCGAAGGACAGGTACGGCATCTGCCTAACGAGCGCTCTGGCGCAGTGACCAATCCCTTACCGCAGGTGCGGCACATTGCCGGCCCGCGTTTCTTTCGTTCGGTGCGCGCGCGACCAGAGCCGCGATGCACACTCCCCCGCGACTGATCACCCTCAAGCCCATCAGCAAGTTGACCCGTTGAGTCGCGAAGGGTGATTAGGAATTTACTGAACTCCCGATTTTCGCGCCCACCTGGTTGCCGGGCTCGCGCCCAAGACAGATGCAAGTATGACTTAGCGCGCGTCATGCCGACATAAAGTAACCGGCGCTCCTCCTCTATCTCATCGGGAGAGTCCGCATTCGACAAGGGCAGTAACCCATCACTGCACCCGACAATGAAAACAACCTGCCATTCAAGGCCCTTGGCCGAATGCAAGGAGGAAAGTGTCACGGCATCGGCGGCCGGAGCATGTTGAGCCTCGGAGCGATGATCAAGTTCGGTGACAAAGGCCGGCAAATCCCACTGCGGATTCTCGTCGGCCAAAGTCACCAATGCCGCGAGCGACTCCCAGCGTTCACGAACCGCACCGCTGCCCTGCGGCCGTTCAGCGGCCCAGCCAGCAGCGCTGAGGATCCCGCGAACTTCATCACCGAGTACACCGGTGGCACCCCCGGCGCGCGCTGCGCCCCTGATACGAGTCACGCCCTCGCGCACCTCCGGTCTATCAAAGAATCGCTCAGCCCCTCGCATGACAACAGCGATCCCGCGCGCCGACAATGCCGCTTCAAGATCCGCCGATTGCGCATTCATCCGAAACAACACGGCGATATCGCGGGCAGAGATCCCATTACGCAAATGCGTTGAAATTGACTCAGCGACCGCGGTCGCCTCCGCAACTTCATCCGAGTGTGACTGCACCGTGGGTTCAACCCCAGGATCGCGCATCGACCGCAAAGTCACGGCGGCCCGCGAGTGCGCCTGCACGATCACCGCATTGGCCTTGCTCACAATTTCCGGTGTGCACCGATAACAATTAACTAATCGCACCTCGGTCGCATCGGGAAACTCGGTGCGAAAATTCACCAAGTAGTCGGCCGACGCGCCGGTAAATGAGTAGATCGTCTGACTGACATCACCAACAGCACAAACCTCGTCACGGTCACCGCGCCAAAGGGTCAGTAATCGATGCTGCAGCGGGTTCACATCTTGAAATTCGTCAACCGTGAACCACCGGTATGCCGAATGCACCTCGTCGAGGATATCCGGGCGAGTCTGCAGTGCGCCCACGGTAACTAGGAGTACGTCTTCAAAATCCAATAAGGCGCGCGCGGACTTTAGCTCGTCATACGCCGCATAGATCTTCATAACATCGGCAAGATCCATACTCCATTGACGAGTTGCCGCGCGTGGGTCGGTTAAAAGATCACGCGCGGCCAATTCACTTACCTTGGACCACTCAATATCCGAGGCCAAATCGCGTATCACCGCTGCATTTGTTGCTATGCCGGACTTTGACGCCGCCTCAGCGAGCAAACGAGCCTTGCCCGGCAGTACGTCAGGGAAAGTTTGGCCACTAAGCCTTGGCCAGAAGTAGCGCAGTTGCCGAAGGGCCGCTCCATGGAAGGTGCGCACCTGTGCGCCTTCGACGCCAAGCTCGCGCAGCCGCACCCGCATCTCACCGGCAGCTCGCGTGGTGAAGGTGACCGCCAGCG
>JBIIOU010000227.1:0-3051 GCA_044336815.1 Candidatus Nanopelagicales bacterium
CCGGGGCCGTCACCACCAAGAGTGCGACCAAGGTCCACCCACTGTTTTGCAAACCAACGGTCCAGGTATTCACGTTCTTCAACCAAGAACCCCGCGTTACCTTTGTTGCCGCGCCAATTCTTGATATCGACTTCATGGTGGGCAATATTGAAATCACCGCAAACGACAACCTCGCCACCACTTCGGGTAGCTCGTGCCCGCAAAGCCTTAAGGCGGGTATCCATGGCCTCCAAGAACTCATACTTATCAACTTGCTTCTGAGTTTCAGCTTCACCGGTGTGGACATAAACCGAAACCACCGTTAGCGGGCCTTGTTTGGTATCGAGGTCGACTTCAACCCAACGGCCAGAATTACCGAGCACCGGATCCTTCATCACTTCGCGCACCTCTGCGGGCTGCTTGCGGGTCAAGATCGCAACTCCCGCTCGACCAAGTTGTGGCGCCGGTGCGTGCGCGACATTCCATCCATGTAATGGTGAGTCGGCGAGGGTGGCATGTAACTGCTCGTGGGTCGCCCGTACCTCTTGTAGGCAAATCACATCCGGCTTTGCTTCGGCCAGCCACGCTAGGCCACCGCGCCGATGCGCTGCGCGGATGCCATTTACGTTAACCGTGAGAACACTTAACATCGCAGCGCTCACGCGATCCGAAGGGTGATTACTTGGCCGGTAACAGCCGTCACCGCGGCGAGCAGCGCATCACGATGGCGCACGTCCGTGTTAATTGGGTATGTCTGCTCTTGATCAAAGCGTTGGGGGTCGGAGAAGTCGATCGTCAGTACGCCATCCTCAAATGAGACCAAACGAGCATCGAAATAAAGCAGCCATGCAACCCGACTTTGGGATTCTAAGTTGAACAGGACGTCATTCCACTGCGCTTTTAGGGCAGCGAGCTCGGCAGCAGACATAGCTCTACTATGCCGCGTCGATGTCAGGGGCTACGTAACAGATGCCGAGCACCGTATCTAATGGGTGCAAGACCAGCACCGGCAGCACCAGACCTGCGTCACTTGCCGAATAAACCTCAACCAACAAACCCTCAGCCAGCGCGGTAACTGACGCAACCGGCCACCTTGCTACCGCTCCCCCTAGGCCTACCCCGAGGGCTTTTGTTGCTGCTTCCTTGGCGACCAATAGGTCAAGTACCGAGGCAGCTTCGGCCGCAACGAAATCAGTTTCCGCGGGCGTTAGTGCGCGCGCCACCACCTGCGTGCGACGGTCGGCGTACTCGATGTCAATCCCGATTAGCGAGCCCGGCTCAGCGGCTGCCGCAACTACGATTCCTGAGTTATGTGACAGCGAGATTACCGGGGACCCACCAACACCTGACAGCGCAACACAGCGAGCAAATGGCGCCCCTTCGGCACCAAGATGGATCTCGACATCGCTTGGCTCAAGAAGCTGGCCGCGCTCCGCAGCCCACGCGCGCACGACATCCTTAAGGGCTAACCGGCCAAGTAGCCACTCATGTTGGCGGTTTGAACCCGGCGCTAATGATTGCCAAACCTCATTCTCGGCGGCGGTCAAAGCTGCGCCATGCGTCGAACTAATTGTGATGCTGCTCTCCGGTGCGATTTCTTCAATGTCTATTCGTCGAATTAAAACTTCAGCGGGCCCAATCGCCCAATCCTGACTAACAAACTGCCCTAATTGCACTGGCCACCATCGCAGCAGGGCTGAATGTAATAGCACCTAGGGCACATGTCTTTACCGCCGCGACGCTCCAGACCTACGGTCTCACAGGCCGGGCAGGGGCCGGGGTCACCCATCACCATTTAAGTATGGCGCGCTGCATTGACGACTTCTTGCCCCCGCGCCGTTGCCGCGCCCACTACGAATGCGGTAACAGCCAGCCGCTGTTCCTGCGCCGCCCATCTGATTAAGGCCAGTTCAGCTGGTGTGAGCCGCAAATTTAGCCGAGCTGTTCGAATGTTCGTCATGTTCGCCCCTAGTTTCTCGAAATCCGTCTCGAGTCGAGCAAAGCGCAGGGGTCCGACAGTTACACGGGTGTTATTCGAAAAAGTTACTTGCGCCCGCAAATCACATGGTGTTTGTGGTGCGCCACTGCCAAAGGAGGGCTGCCAACGTGGCCGCTGCTCGACGAGTTAGTGGCGCTGCCGGCCCCAAGCCAAGCATTCCTTCTAAAATCTGGCTTCGTTGGTGCATGGTTTGCCGAGAAACGCCCAGGCGCTCGGCGGCGGCGACCTTGCTGTCACTACTAAGCAAGGCAAGCAATGTCGGCATTAAAGGTGGGCGATTATGCGCATCATGCTCGAGAACGGAACCAAGTTCACGAGATACAAATCTCTCAATATCGCTAACGTCATCTAGATGCGCCAATAGGCGAAGTAACGTCGTGTCGCGCCGATAGATAACTATGTGTTCACTTCTGCGGACCGAAGGGTCCGCGACCAGAGCTTGCAGGTCATGTAGTTCGCGCCCTAAGTCACTCATTGTTCTTTGTGGTTCACCCTCAATTAGAACGCTACCAGGCAATTCGCGTCGCACATCACTGGCAAATTGGAAGACGGAATCTTCAGCTGATCCGGAAGTCCGCAGCGGATCTTGCGCAAGAACCAAAACGCCCAGTGCGGTCTCACTCGCCACGGCAACACCAAAGAACCGATGGGAAACAGTTTCAATAAGTGGGCCAGGAGAAGTGCTGCCCCTCGCCATGATGATGAATGAGTGTGTGGGGTGAAGCGGTGAAGGATCAATTGCCAATTCAGTTAGTACACGTCGATGCTGAGAGCCAAATTCTGGAGCCGCAGAGATTACGTCATTTAACCTCGTACGCAAGTGCAAGGCGCGGTGCCCCTCCCCGACTGGAGTGGCACCAACAATTGCGGCTACAGCGCTTGCGGCTGCATCTAAAAGTTCAGACTCGGCAACGGCCGCCTCGGGAACGCGGATCTCACCTACCGCCCCATGTGAGGTCTGGACTATCCGCGTTGTAAACGGACCGCTGGGCAGATTACTGGTACCCCGTGACCACACTTCCGACTCGTCTTTGCCGATGAATCCAACCGGCATCCCAACTTCGCGAGCAATT
>JBIIOU010000228.1:0-3043 GCA_044336815.1 Candidatus Nanopelagicales bacterium
CCATGAATCATCGAACATCCATTCATTCTTTGGATGATTCACCCGGGCTATTACGCGCGGAACTCCATATTCGGTTTTGGCTAAAAGGGAAACAACCAGATTCACTTTGTCATCGCCGGTAGCAGCTACAACCACCTGACATTCGGATAACTTGGCATGGTCAAGTGAAGATATTTCGCAGGCGTCAGCGATGAGAAAGTCGGCGCCATCAACAGATCCCGGGCGCACGGCATTTGGGTCACGGTCGATTAGCAGCACGTTGTGACCTCGGCCCAATAGTTCCTGGGCTATGGATCTTCCGACTTTGCCGGCCCCGGCAATTGCGATTTTCATGAGGTGCCCTCCGGGCCGGCCTGAAAGCTGTTCTCGACATGGTCGCGCTCATTGACCAGATACAAAGCGTGGACGATGTCACCATCTTGAATCACTGTCTCCGGCTTCGGCAATATCGAGGCGCCGAAGCGGGTGATGAAAGCCAAGCGGGCACCAGATGCCTCCTCGAGTGAGGTTGCGCGGTGCCCGACCCAACCTGCCCCAACGTGAACTTCGGCCAAGGCCATTGACCCACTTGGGTCGCGATACTCGTCAAGTGCGCCCATTGGCAAGATCCCTCTAAGGATTTGTCCGGTTGTCCAGGCCACGGTTGCGACAGTGGGGATCCCGAGCCGCTGATATACCTCAGCACGACGCGGGTCATAAATGCGAGCGACCACACGGTCAACACCAAAAGTTTCACGGGCTACCCGAGCCGCCAAGATATTGCTGTTATCCCCACTGCTTACGGCGGCGAAGGCCCCGGCGCGGGTAATGCCGGCGTTTTCTAAGGTCTCACGATCAAATCCGATGCCGGCAACTGTGATACCGGCGAAATCATCGGGTAGTCGCCCGAAAGCCGTTGCGGCTTGATCGATCACCGCAACACTGTGGCCGAGGTTGCCGAGGCGCCCAGCGAGCGCGGCACCAACTCGACCGCATCCCATGATTACTACGTGCACGGCCAAACCGTACACGCTTGGCCACACCAACTTCCACCACCATAGGAGTTGTCGGGATCGATGGGCGTAACATGACTGGTCGTGCCTATCTCTGATGGTGTCAAGCGCCTGTTCTTTGGACGGGCGCTGCGCAGTGATCGTCTAAGCGACTCCTTGCTACCAAAGAGAATCGCCTTGCCGGTTTTCGCCAGTGATGCGCTTTCATCCAACGCATATGCAACCCAAGAAATCCTGCTGGTGCTCTCCTTGGGTGGTGCTTCCTTTTATGCCTTCGGTGGCTGGATAGCCGCAGCGGTTGTTCTTGTCTACTTCACCGTGGTGGCTTCATACCGTCAGAACGTGCACGCCTACCCAAGTGGTGGCGGCGATTACGAAGTTGTTTCGACGAATCTGGGGCAGAACTGGGGGATTTTCGTCGGTAGTGCGCTATTGATCGATTACGTTCTTACTGTTGCAGTTTCGATCTCAGCAGCGATAGCAAACCTTGGGTCCGTTATACCAGCAATTGCTGAGCACAGTGTTTGGTGGGCGGTTGGCTCAATTGTAGTAATAACTTTACTTAACCTGCGCGGAATTCGTGAGTCCGGATCGCTTTTTGCGATCCCAACGTATTTTTTTATGGCATCAATCTTCATCATGATTGGCGTCGCGATTTTCAAGATGGCCACCGGGGAGAGTTTGCAGGCTGAGAGCGCTAACTGGGAGGTGGTACCTGAGGCAAGTTTCGCCGGAGCCGCATTGATCTTTTTAGTGGCGCGCTCATTCTCTTCAGGTACTACTGCCCTTACTGGTATAGAAGCTGTCGCAAATGGCGTGCCCTCATTTCGTAAACCAAAGTCTAAGAACGCTGCAACCACTTTGCTTATGCTCGGGATAATCGCAACCACTATGTTTGCTGGTATCACTTGGCTAGCCATTAAAACCCAGGTTCAAGTAACCGAGTTTGATAAAGATTTGATTGGGCTACCCGAAGGTCAATCCCAAAAAACCGTGATCGTTCAGGTCGCCGGCGCAGTATTTGAAAACTTCGAAATTGCGGTCCTGGTGATTTCACTATCTACGGCACTCATTTTGGCACTCGCAGCCAACACGGCCTTCAACGGTTTCCCGGTACTTGGTTCCATCCTCGCTCGTGATGGTTATTTGCCGCGCCAGTTGCATACACGTGGGGATCGGTTGGCGTTTAGTAATGGCATCTTGATGCTCGCCGGCTTAGCGGTCGTTCTGGTTGTGATCTATCAGGCAAATGTCACAAACCTAATTCAGCTATACATCATCGGGGTATTTGTATCCTTCACTTTGAGTCAACTCGGCATGATCAAGCATTGGAACCGGCACCTGCGAGCCGAGTCAGTTCCGGCTGAGCGGCGTAAAATGTTCAGGTCGCGAGCTATTAACTTCGTGGGTTTTCTCATGACCGGATCTGTGCTGGTGATCGTGCTCGCGACAAAATTTACTAAGGGTGCTTGGATCGTGGTTGTCGCTATGCCACTTATTTTTCTGTTGATGCGCGCGATCCGCAAACACTACGACCGCGTTGCGTTGGAGCTGGTAACTACCGATGATGACAAAATCATGCTACCAACGCGTGTTCATGCATTGGTGTTAGTGTCAAAAATTCACAAGCCAACATTGCGGGCTTTGGCATATGCCCGGGCCACTCGGCCATCGGTGCTTGAGGCTATTACCGTAAATGTCGATCCTGACGAGACGCGCTCCCTGGAAGTGGAGTGGGAGCGGCGTGCTATACCGGTAACGCTAAAGGTTCTAGATTCGCCCTACCGTGAAATTACCCGTCCAATCATTGATTATGTGCGGCGATTGCGCTCCGACAATCCAAATGACGTTGTCACCGTCTATGTGCCTGAATATGTCGTCGGGCACTGGTGGGAACAGATTCTGCATAACCAGTCAGCATTACGCTTGAAGAGCCGTTTACTTTTCATGCCAGGTGTGATGATGACAAGTGTGCCTTGGCAACTTGAGTCAAGTGAGCGTGTACTGAACCGTGACGAGTAAGTCAAGGGAGGTGCCGCTTGCGGTCGGTG
>JBIIOU010000229.1:0-3040 GCA_044336815.1 Candidatus Nanopelagicales bacterium
CCAGCCCAAGAGAGGCGGACCAATCCACCATGTCGGGCGCGCGGTTGAGGTGCGTTCTCCCCTCAAGGATTTTCTCCCCACCTGTTAATAGCGATTAAGCAGGACTCGGCAGCCTATGGGCTCATCATCGACCACAAGGGCCGACCTCCAAATCTGCCCTATCCGACTGCGATAACGGCAGTTTCGCCCTGTCCGGTGCGTGAGATCTTAGGTGGCTGCCGCCGAGTCATAATTGGGGCGACGTGCAGTGATAGCAAGGATTTTGGGGGCCATGGCTCCCGGATCAGGGGCCGCCAGAAGCTAGCAGCGACCCCGGCGTTAGGTTTCTGACCCTCCATAGGCAACACTTAAGCCTAGGTAAGGCATGTCAGCGCTAAATCCCAATGAGGACAAAGGCACGATACGGCTTCACCGCGTGAAAGACAGGTCGTCTTTCACGGCTCTCATTAAGGAGATTTAGCACCATGGCAAAAGGCACCGTAAAATGGTTCAACGCAGAAAAGGGCTTCGGTTTCATCGAGCAGGCAGACGGCGGACCTGACGTGTTCGTCCACTACTCAGCAATCGAATCAGATGGCTACCGCTCGCTGGACGAGAACCAGGCTGTCGAGTTCGACATCACCCAGGGCCCCAAAGGCCCCCAGGCGGACAAGGTTCGCATCGTCTAATACGAACTCGAACATAACAAGAGGCCCAGTGCACATGCACTGGGCTTCTTGCTATTCAGATGCCTTCCGACTATGTCTCCACCGGGTACCTCGCCGCCAGCGTGGTGACGGACTGGGTGCTGTGGCCGCGCAACAGTAAAAGATGCTGAGTAGATCGCCAATTCGGTGGTCAGGCGAAGGCCTCACCGAAACCTGAAGTTCACCTGAATGCGCACGTTTTTGTCGTTAAACCATCGATTTTCATCGATTTGACGACTAAAACGTGCGCGCCCAGCAAAAAGCGGTCAAGAGCAAAGACTTTCGCGGCCTGACCCTAATGGAAAGTACGATCATGCCCGGCCCATCCTCCGGCGGTCTGATCAACTTATTGCCATACTGCAAAACAGTTGGCTTCTCATCCGCGAGAAGGGGCGCAAGCTGCTTAACCCACTAACATGGTGGCATCCGAGCGAGAGGATGTAGCCATGCCCCTTGTGCATATCGAATGGTTTCCCGGACGCACCGTGGATCAAAAGCGTGAAATTATTGAAGTCTTGACTTCTGAACTCAGTCGCATCGGCAACTGTCTCCCCGAGACCATTACGGTGATTTTCACCGAAGTGTCTCGGGAGAATTGGGGGCGAAACGGCCGCCTATTCATTGATCATTACGAGTACGAGAATGAGGCGCCCACAACGTGAACGCACTTGTGTCCCAAAATTTCATCAGCGGTCCCCGCCAGTCGCGAGTGCACACTCCCCGCACCCTGAGGGAGGTAATCGAATTGCAGCGTGCCATGCCCAACGCTGCTGTTATTGGTGGTGCTACATGGATCATGCGAGCGCCTCTCCGAGGAACGCCTATTCCAGCGGATGTGATCGCGTTGTCTGGTGTCGCTGGCCTCGACGAGATTAAGATTTCAGATCCAATCACGTTCGGATCGATGGTTACACTTGAAAGCGCCGCTCGGATATTGAAGGGGCTTAGTGATCTTGCTGCTCTGCGTGAGGCTTGCGTGCATGCTGCCACTCCAGCCTTGCGGCGCATGATCACTTTAGGGGGAAGTATCGCCGCAGCGGACTTCCACGCCTCCGACATTGTTCCAGCCCTGCTTTGCCTAGATGCGGAAATAATTAGCGAAGAAAGCGTGATCACCGAGATCCGCCTACCCCGCTCGCAATGGGTGAGTTGTCATGAACGACTCACTTGGCGAAGTGGGGGTGAATACTCAGTGGCTTCGATATCCCTTAGTTATGATCCCCCAACCGGAAGGGTGCGGGTAGCCCTCGGATCCATCGAGTCGACACCTCGGCGCTGGACGTCGGTGGAACAGGCAATGATGGCGGAGTCGTTAACCCCTCATGCCGCCGCGAGGATTGTCCATGAGCATCTCGCAGAACTCGAGCCCGTGACATCCCCGGGGATTCCCGGTTCCTACCGACTCGAGGTGCTCCCCACAGTCATGGAACGCGCCGTGAGAAGGCTCTTGTGAATTCCAAGGTGATCGAGCTCACTGTGAATTCCGATGCCTGCTCGGTGCGGTGTGTTGGACTAACCTCCCTTGCTGAAGTTTTGCGCGATCAAGCCAATTTGACCAGCATTAAAATCGGGTGCGGGGAAGGTTACTGCGGCTCATGCGTGGTGCGAGTTGACGGTGAGCCAGTCGTATCCTGCCTGATGCCGGCGGTGATGTGTGCAGGCCGAAGCGTTGAGACTTTGGGCGAGTCCATTGATTTCAGCGACCTCGAGGTCAGACTGCAGCGCGCTTTGTGTGGTAGCGATGCTGTTCAGTGTGGCATGTGCATACCAGGCATAGTCATGCTGATGTCAACATTAATTGACCAAGGTGAGCTGAATGCGGTGAGCGATATCCCAGCGGCTCTCGTGGGCAGTATCTGTAGGTGCTCGGGCTACACCCGAATCATCAATGCGATTGCCCAGGTAATGCAAGAGGGTGATTCTCGATGACTGCCGTCGGTATGAATATGCGTCGCCGTGATGCCGAAGACAAGGCAGCCGGCCGAACTGTCTACGCTTCCGACATCGTGAAGCCCCGGATGCTCGCAGCGGGCCTTCTGCGCTCCCCGATCGCCCGTGGCCGCATAACGAAAATCGATGTGTCTCAAGCCCGTTCCATCCAAGGTGTTAGAGCGATCCTGACAGCCGAGGACTTCCCGGGGCTCTACGGGGTAGGTATAGCTGACCATCGGTGGATGGCCGATGGCGAAGTTCGCTACGTCGGCGAGCCCATAGTCGCCATCGCCGCTGATGCACCAGAGATCGTCGAGGCCGCCATCGCCGCAATCTCAATCGAATTTGCGCCAGAACCACCGGTGGTGACGATGGCGCAAGCATTACGCCCCGATGCCCCACTTCTGCACCCGCATTGGAAT
>JBIIOU010000050.1:0-12010 GCA_044336815.1 Candidatus Nanopelagicales bacterium
GTATCGGCCCGTCCAACGATTGGAGCATGCGATGCCAAATATTGATGTTGCTACGCCAGTAAGTTCAGCGCCATCTGATCGGCTCGCACTCGGTGTTGGTTGGGTGCGGCCCGGTGTGGCCGGTATCAGCGGCACACTAAACCCCTCTGGGTACAGTCAAGGCATGTTAAGTCCCTTTGAGGCTAATGAAGAGTAGCACCGTTGCCTACCGCTAGGTGGGGTGTTTAAATCCGGCTACCGACCTACAACACGGGAGAGAAAATGTCGAAGAGTGAAGTCAACGGACCAGCAAGTTCAGCACCAACTGATCGGCTCGCACTCGGTGTTGGTTGGGTGCGGCCCGGTGTGGCAGGTATCGGCGGCACCCTAAACCCCTCCGGGCTAAATACTAACGGCACTTATCAACGGCAGTACTGCTTTGAGGGTAATGAAGAGTAGCACCGTTCCCTACCGCTAGGTGGGGTGTTTAAACCCTGTTGATGGCCCCTGACCGCTGTTGGCCTGGGGTCGGTTGTAAACGGAGAGTGAACTCGAACACTCCAGGTGGCCCAGTGCTAGCGGCCCCGGACTCGGCCATACCCAATTGCGCCTGCGCGCATCTTCGCACTTCAGAAAGTTTCGATCGGGCCTTGGCTTTTGGGCGTGAGTTTTTCTACCACTGGATAACTGTCTTAGATCAGGGGAGCAGAACCGGACGGAACAGCAACAGCTGGCATAACTAAAGCGTGGTGGCGGTCTGAGGTAATTAGTTCGTCACTTATTATCGAGGGAGTCGGAACCTAGTGCTCGGCGCGCTGGGCTAACTGATCCGCATTGCTGTCAGCCATCCCCGGGTGATGAAGTACCCCGCCGTGGCGATTGTGAATCACGTCGGCGTCCTCATAAGCATGCAGCGGCGCTTCGAGAGCGGCATCGTGGGCCACGTGGTGCTGTGCCGCTTCGATCTCGGCAGCGGTTGGCTTGGCGATGTTTTCGGCGTAGAAGAAATGGCTGAGCTTGGCCCGAATTGATTTGATTCGGTAATAGGGATTTGCAACCCCATCAGCATCGATCTTCACCGGAGCAGGCAGCGGCGCGATGTCGGTCTTCGAGGTGATTACTGCCATTTCCTTGTAGTTGATTGGCTCGTGCACCTCGATGAACTCACCATGGGGCAGGCGTAGCACCCGGCCGGTTTCGTAACCGTGCAGCAACTTATCACGATCGCGGCGCTGCAAAGCCAAGCAAATGCGCTTGGTAACCAAGAAGGCAATCGGAGGCAGCACGAAAATTGTTAACCGAAGGAACCAGGTAATTGAGTTGATAGTCAGATTAAAACTCGTTGCAATGATGTCGTTGCCGCCACCAATCCAGAGTAATCCGTAGAAAGTTATTGCCATTACACCTATACCGGTGCGTGTCGGGTTATTGCGCGGCCGGTCAAGTAGGTGATGCTCGCGCTTGTCGCCGGTGACCCAAGCCTCTAAGAACGGGTAGAAGGCAAGTGCGGTGAAGACAATGCCGGGCATGATTACGGCAGGGATCAAGATGTTCCACGAGATGGTGTAGCCGAACAAATATGACTCGATATTCGGCATGATTCGCAGCGCCCCATCGAGCCATCCGATATACCAGTCAGGCTGTGAACCAGCACTAACTTGATCGGGGGTGTAGGGGCCGAAAATCCAAATCGGGTTGAGTGTTACCAGGCCGGCGATCAGTGTGCAGATGCCGAACACGATAAAGAAGAAGCCACCAGCCTTTGCCATGTATACCGGCATAAGCGGGTAACCAACCACGTTGTTGTTGGTCCGACCTGGGCCGGGGAACTGGGTGTGCTTTTGGGTCCAGACCAACATCAGATGCACGGTGACCAAAGCAAGGATTAGCCCAGGCACTAGCAAGATATGGATGCCGTAGAGCCTCGAGATGAAGTCGGTGCCGGGGAACTCGCCCCCGAAGAGCAGGAAGGCTCCCCAGGTACCAACAATAGGTATGGACTGCACGATGCCACGGGCAATCTGGAGCCCGGTGCCTGACAGCAGATCATCGGGGAGTGAGTACCCGGAGAACCCAGCAGCCAGTGCCAAAGTGGCCAGGCCGACCCCGATGATCCAGTTGAACTCACGAGGTTTACGGAAAGCTCCGGTGAAAAATACCCTGAACATATGCACCGCGATGGCGGCAACAAAGATCAGCGCGGCCCAGTGGTGCATTTGGCGGATCAAGAGCCCGCCGCGCACATCGAATGAAATATCTAAGGTGGAGGAGTAGGCCTCTGACATCTCGATGCCTTTAAGTGGCACATACGAGCCGTCATAGATGACCTCAACCATGGAAGGCTTGAAGAACAAGGTCAGGTAAACACCCGAGAGCAGAATCACGATGAAGCTATAAAGGGCAATCTCGCCGAGCATGAAGGACCAGTGGTCGGGGAAGACTTTTCCGAGGTTGCGACCTAAGAATTTGTTGCTTCCCACACGTTGATCAACGTAGGTAGCAACACCTTCACCGGCGGCCTCAATAGGGCTTGACGCTGTGGGACTAGTCGTGCTCATCCACGCTCCCAAAAACTAGGTCCGACCGGTTCAGCAAAGGGTGCCTTCGCCACAATGAATCCTTCCACGTCTACACCAATTGGCAACTGGGGCATGCGCCGCGCGGCCGGGCCAAAGACCACGTTGCCAGAGTCGGCAAGGTCGAATGTCGATTGGTGGCATGGGCACAGCAAGTGGTGGGTGCGCTGTTCATAAAGGGCAATTGGGCAGCCCACGTGGGTGCAAATCTTTGAGTAGGCGACGATCCCTTGGTAATCCCAGCCGTCACCTTGCTGCGAGACGATGTCTGCCGGATCCATGCGCACCAAGATGATGGCTGCTTTGCCGCGAGCATTCAAGTTACCCTCGGCGATCTGGACTTCTTCGAGGTCCTCTGGTGCTGCGGAAACTAGCCCGCCCACGGGGATATCTTCGGGGCGGATCGGCATGTGCGTGGGATCGGTGACAACCCGGATGCCGTCCTTCCACAAGGTGGTGGTTAAAAGTTCTGAGGGGCTGGGGTTTCCGGGGGGTGAGATCCACAGGTCGCGCAGCATGACGATCAGGGGGATCGGGAAGAGCACCATGGCGCCGATCAAGGTGCGTCGGATGATCTTGAAGCGCGCGAAACCAGATTCTTCTTTGCCCCGCTCGTAATTCGCCGCTGCTTCGCCGGTGGCTTCAGCCGGTGAGGATAGGTCATGTCGCTCTTGGACAACTTCGACATCGGGCATCAATTTTTTTGCCCACTGAATGGCGCCAGCGCCGATCAGGAAAATCGCTGCACCCATGGTGAATCCAAGGGTGATATTCATGGCCCCGACCACACCGAACACGGGAATATAAACATTCGCTGACTTGTCTATGGCGACGAAGGCGATGATAAAAAGCACAACAAACAGCATGGACAACAAGAACATGGAAGAGACTTGGCGCTCAGCCCTGCGTGCTGCCTTTGGGTCAGTATCGGCTACCCGCGGACGGTGCGGAATATCGGCAACCGGTGAGTAGCCAAGTTTTGCCGGTGCATGTTCGCCGGCGCCGGTCTGTGGGCCTGTACTAATCTCGGTCATCGCGCTTTAATTCCAATCCATACAGCCACTGCGATCAGGGCGCCGAATACTGCTGTCCACAGGAACAGGCCTTCGGTTACCGGGCCGAGTCGGCCGAGTGAGAGCCCGCCTGGGTCGGCAGCGTTTTGCAGATAGTCAACATAGGCGATGATGGCCTTTTTATCCTCTTCGGGAAGCGTGGAATCGCTGAAGATCGGCATACTTTGGGGCCCGGTGATCATGGCTTCATACATCTGCGTTGGGGTGGCGTTCATCAAGCTGGGTGCGTACTTGCCCTGGGTTAATGCTCCACCTTGTCCTGCGGCCTGATGGCACTGCTGGCAGTTGACCCGAAACAGCACCCCGCCTTCGGCAATGTCAGCGCTACCGAAATCAACCTGCTCAGCGTTTGGGATGGCTGGGCCAGGTGCTAGCGAAGACACATAAGCCGCTAACGCTGCGGTCTCCTCCGCGTTGTATTGCGGAGGTCCAGCCGCCGCCTGCACACCAGGGGCAGCAAGGGGCATGCGCCCGGTGGCGACCTGGAAGTCAACAGCGGCTGCACCGACACCGATCAAAGTAGGGCCGCTGGTTGAACCCTGAGCTTGCAGGCTATGGCAGGAGGAGCAGCCCTCTAGGTAGAGCTGCTTGCCCATTTCGACCTGGGTTTGGCTTCTGGCTGCGCCGGCAGCTTCGGCGGGGCGCACTGTCCCGACAGCGGCATAAACCCCGCCGACCGCAACCAGGGCGAAAAACAGCATTGCCAAAGCCACGACGGGTTGACGTCGCCTGGCAGCAAGAAACTTCACGCGGGCAAGCCTTTCGTCGCTATTTCAGGATGTAAATCATGAAGAAAAGGGCAATCCAGACCACGTCAACAAAGTGCCAGTAATAGGACGCGACGATGGCTCGGGTGGCCTGATCGTGGGTGAAGCGCTTGGTTGCGTAGGTCGTGGCCAGCACTAGCAGGAAGGCGATTAGTCCGCCGGTAACGTGCAGGCCATGGAACCCGGTGGTGAGGTAGAAAGCGGAACCGTACGCATTTGAAGAGAGCGTCAAACCTTCGTGGATCAAAGCCACGTACTCGGTGACCTGACCGGCAACAAAGAATGAGCCCATCAAAAACGTGATGATGAACCAGCGGCGCAGCACTTTGACGTCGCCCCGCTCGGCCGCGAAGACCCCCAATTGGCAGGTCACGCTGGATAGGACCAAGACTGTCGTGTTAATGCTGGCGAAGGGGATATTGAGCAGTTTGGTTTCTTCGGCCCAGAGTTCGGGGTTTACCGCTCGTAGGGTGAAATACATCGCGAAAAGCGCGGCGAAGAACATCAGCTCGCTGGCAAGCCAAACTATGGTGCCGATTGCCACCATGTTCGGCCGGTTGGCCGGGGCGTGCGCATAGGCCGCCGGCACCTGCGTTGTTGATGTCACGTTAGTCATTCTGGCAGATAAACCACGATGATTCCCGTCCACCCCCCGTGAATCTCGTCACTGTCCATGAGGGGCGCGCTGGCATCTGCGCCCCGCGCTCCATAGGGGGCTCCGGCTCGGTCTAAGGTTGGGGTCGTGAGCGACCAGGTGAGCCCCGAGATAACCCGAAACCTCAAGGTTTTGATCTACAGCGATGACCGTGCCGTGCGCAGCGATGTGATGTTGGCACTGGGTAAGCGCCCCGCGCCTGACCTAGCCGAACTGGATTATGTCGAGTGTGCGACCGGCCCGGCATTAATTGGGCTGGTCGATAAAGGTCGCTTTGATTTGCTTATCTTGGACGGTGAAGCCACCCCGGTTGGTGGCATGGGGGTGGCCCGGCAGTTGAAGGACGAAATCTTCAATTGCCCGCCGATCTTGGTTCTCATCGCCCGCCCGCAAGATGCTTGGTTGGCAACGTGGTCACGTGCTGAAGCGGTTGCCTCGCACCCGATCAACGCGGTGCTGCTTGCCGATGCGGTGACCGGTCTACTGCGTCCGAAAATGGCTAAGTTATCCGCCATTGCCACCGCGTGATTATTGTCTCACCATAACTTGAAGTTGCGTTGACCAAGATGCCGCAACTCACCTGGCCGAATCTTCTCCGGTCCCTGCTATCGGGTGCGGATTTATCTGCTGAAAGCGCGACATGGGCGATGAATCAAATCCTTGCCGGCGACGCCACCGACGTGCAAGTGGCTGGATTCGTGACGGCGCTGAGGGCGAAAGGTGAGACGCCGGTAGAAGTGCGAGCACTCGTTGAAGTGATGTTGGCACATGCGAAACGGGTAAACGTAAACAGGGTGGTACTCGATGTGGTGGGTACCGGCGGTGATAACTCACACTCGGTCAATATCTCGACGATGGCGGCAATCGTTGCGGCGGCTGCGGGTGCCCCGGTTGTAAAACACGGTAACCGTGCAGCTTCATCTTCGACGGGTACCGCTGATGTTTTAGAAGAGCTCGGAGTAGTAATTGATTTACCTCCTGATTTGGTTGCAATATGTGCTGAAAATGTTGGTATTGCTTTTTGTTTTGCCCCGATACATCACCCGGCTATGCGCTATGCCGTAACCGCGCGCCGTGAACTTGGTGTGCCTACCGTCTTTAATTTATTGGGGCCGCTGACTAACCCGGCTCTGGCTCAAAGTGCATTAATTGGCTGCGCTGATAAAAGCCGCGCCCCTGTCATGGCCGATGTGCTCGCACGCCGGGGAGTGAAGGCGATTGTGGTTCACGGAGCCGATGGCCTTGATGAAATTTCGACAAGTGCGGTAACACATGCTTGGGACGTAACAGGGGCTGGGATCCGTGAGGTCGTTATTGATCCGCGTGACCTGGGTATTGAGTTCGTCGATGCGGAGTTGATAACAGGTGGTGATCGAATACGTAATGCGCAACTCTTGCGCAAGACGTTGAGTGGAGTTAGTGCGGCTGACGCTGATGCCCAGCGTATTTCGGCAATTCGCGATGCCGTTGCATTGAATGCGGCCGCAGCTCTTGTTGCTTATGACGCTGCCACGGGTGTTGGTGAGCCTGAATCGGAATTACTCGAGCGATTGCGAGCGGCGCTGCCACGGGCCCGCGCGGTGCTCGAATCCGGTTCTGGTGCGGTGCTGCTTGACCGCTGGATCAAAGAAACGGCATCGCTAAAGAAATGACCCTGAATCCCTGAAGTGGTGACCTGGCTAGGCGATCCGGGTGACCATTTTGCCGCGAGCCGAGGCGGTGAGCCACTGGTAATCAACGGGTTCTTGGGCCCTGATCTCATTGCGCACCTGGCCAAGTTGAGTAAGAAGGGCTCCTCCGCAGCCAATTGGCAGGGCCAAGGGCTCGCTGGTTTGCACTAACCGAACGCCATCACTTTCAAGCCATTGCAGGATTGCCTGGGCTTCTTCGGTTAGGCCGGCAACCCGGGCTGGTGTTGGCTGGCTGATGTGGTCGGCGGTGGCAATGAGGGCGTTTATCGCGGGGAGTGGATCGACCCCATTTGGGATAGTTATTGCGCCGGTAAGGGCGCCATAGCTGATGCAGTGCACCTCCCAGCCGCCTGCTGGTGTTGGTTTGCCCGCGACCAGTTGCTCAATTTGTGCCAGCATCATGAGCCGGTGAGTGCGAACACTGGCTTGGACGAAGTGGGCGAGGCGATCTCGCCACCGGGCTGCATCTTCGAAACGGCTTTGGTCAGCTAAGTCACGCATTCGAACTTGCAGTGCTTCTGTTACCGGGCTGATGGCCCCAGCCATTGCCGAGCGAACGCGTGCTACCAAGGAGTCGTAGGCCTCATGATCAACCGTTGCGGTGCACGGCGCTAGGCATTTACCTAACTCGGCGAGGGCGCATCCGGCCGTAGTGCTGCGCGGATTGCGCGCCAATTTTGTGGTGCATGTCCGCAGTGGCAAAGCGAATTGCAGTGCTTCACTGGCCTCTTGGGCCGACGCACTTGACCTAAATGGGCCGAGGTAGCAAGCGCCGTTCGCGACATCGTCGCGAACTTCGCGGACAATCGCTAAGCGCGGGGCGGCCTCAGCCGTTAACTTTAGCCAGGTTTGCCGCTCCGGCCGCTTTGATTGCTGGTTGTATCTAGGCTGCTTTGTGGCGATCAATCTGAGTTCACGAATCCGGGCTTCAAGTACCGTCGCGCAGACTATTGGATCCACCGAAGTTGCGATGGTGATCATCTGGGTCATGCGCCGACGAGTTTCAGCTGCGGTGAAGTAAGTGCGCACCCGTTTGCGGATGTTTTTTGAGGTGCCAACATAAAGGGCGGCACCTTGTGGATCCCGGAAGATGTAGACACCCGGTGCATCCGGTAGCCCGGCAGCCAAATGTCGTTTAGTCCGCTGGATTGGGCTAACGCGCGCGGTAAATGCTGCGAGGTCCTCAAGGGTTTCTACCCCGTGGTCGCCAACTCGCTCAAGGAGTCGGTGCAGTACATCGGCGGTGGCGCGTGCGTCATCAAATGCTCGGTGGGTTGGTGATATGTCAGTCCGAAAATAGGCGGCAAGTGTCGAAAGTTTGCAATTTGCGACTTCGTCACGGTGGAGGGTGATGCGCGCCAGTCGCGCGGTATCGACGACGTGATTACCGGGCCACTCGTGGTCTAGTTTCGCGCAGGCACCCTTTAGAAATCCGATGTCGTAGGGAGCGTTATGGGCGACCAGCACACTCCCGCGGGCAAATTCAAGGAAGGTGGGCAGCACCGCTGCTAGGCGCGGTGCGGTAGCCACCAATGAGTTGGTGATACCGGTTAGGGCCGCGATAAATGCCGGGATGGGCATACCTGGATTCACCAGGGTGGCGAACTCGCCGATAACTTGCCCACCTTGAACTTTCACCGCACCGAATTCGGTGATGCCGGCGTCGGTAGGGCGCCCACCGGTGGTCTCAAGATCGACTACAACAAAAGTGGCATCACGCAGTCGGGTGCCCAAATCCGTGATACTCAACTGCGTATTGAGCGGGATTAAGTTGGGCATGTGATGCACGGTAAGGCACCGGACTGACAAACCCCGGTAAGGTGCTGCCGTGGCAAAAACCCTTCCGGATTCGAAGTCCCGCTTTCGCTGTGCGCACTGTGGCAACCTCACCCGCTTTGATGTAGTGCGGTCGGCCAAAGTTAGTGAGTTCTGGCACGTGGACATCTCCGGTGACCCTGTGGTCGAAGAATCCACGGTGCTGGCCGAAGAAATAGTTCAAGTTAATTGCCGGTGGTGCGCCGCAGCCGACCGCATTGAAATCGTGCCGCGCCCAGAATTTGGCGGCCCCAGTACCGAAGGCCCGGGAGATGGCGGCCCCTGAGCCGAAGTGACTGTCAGACCGCCTAACTAGCCTTCGAAACATGATTATTGATTGCGGTACCTGTCAGGTCGCGGGCCTTGCCTGCGGTGATTGTGTAGTTACGGTGCTTTTAGGCCCGCCCGGGGCCACAGTTCAAATACCCGATGACCATCAGGTCGCACTTGCGGTGCTTACCGATTCGGGCCTAATTCCACCGCTGCGCCTGGTTCCGACCCCCCCTGATAGTGCCCGATTTCTCGGCTTAGGGGCCTGAGTAGGGGCCTATATAGGGTCGTAAATAGTGGTAATTGAGGGTGGGTCCAGGCAGGTGCTCCGGCTTGGGCGACCCTTGGTTGTCTGTTACCGTAATAGCGCCTGCCTATTAGTGCCCAGCTAGGCGAAGGGAGCCCGGTCAGTGCGTTTAGCTCAAAAAGGTTCTGCTCGCCGCACCTGGCGTACCGCGCTCTTAGGCGTGATAGCGGCGTTGCTTGCTATCACCACGGTGGCGCAGCCTGCAGCTGCCCGAGACCTCGAACAGGTACGCCAGCAGGTATACGACCTTGAAGCAAAAGCCGAATCCGCCCATGAACGTTTCAATGACGCCCAAGGCCGCTTAAATGATATTGAAGGATCTCTGGCGGCCCTGAAAGACAAGATTGCGGTCGAGCGGCGTGAGCTAAGCGCGATTTCGGGGGCGGTAGATGACCTTGCACGGGCCACCTACACCGGCGGCGGGGTGGATGCCTCACTTCAAATCCTGCTAGCGGAAGACCCGGCACAATTCCTGGCGCAAGCCTCAGCGCTCGATCAAGTTGCCAAGGGCCAGGCTGATGCCCTTCGGGCCTCACAGACCGCCCGGTTGCGGCTGGCCCAGAGCGAAGCGACCTTGCAGCAAAAGGAGGATGCCGCCCGGCAGGTTCGAAGTGAAATGGCCGACTCTAAGCGTGAAGCCGACGCTCGGTTGGCAGATGCACAGGCAATTTTGAACTCTTTGCAGGCGGCAGAGCGCCAGCGCCTCGCGGCCATGGCGGCCAGCGATCGCCAGGCGTCCCTGGCTGCCGCGGCAATTGCGCAGCAGCAGTTCAGCAGCAGCAGCACCAGCGGCGGCGGCTACTCGGTTAGCAGCCGTGCGGTTGCTGCAGTCAGGTACGCGCTTTCGCAGGTGGGTGATCGTTATGTTGCGGCGGCATCGGGCCCCACTACATTCGATTGCTCTGGCCTCACGATGAGTGCTTGGCGTCAAGGCGGAGTGTCTTTGCCCCACTACAGCTATTCGCAGTATCAAAAAGCGCGCAAAATTCCACTGAGTGAAGCCCAACCAGGTGACCTGGTGTTCTACTTTGGCGGCAGTGTGCACCACGTTGGCCTATACATAGGTAACGGCAAGATGGTGCATGCCGCTAACCCCAGTCGTGGAGTAGTTGTTTCAGGTGTCCTCAGCCCTTGGTACGACAAGCACTTCACCGGGATAGGCCGAGTAGTCGGTTAGGGTCGGGTAGTCGGCTAGGTCCAGACACTCATGAATAAAGCGCAAGTATTTCAGCTTCGCATTCCTTCATGACCACATTTCGCTTTAGTTTCAGCGACGGCGTCATCTGCCCGCCCTCTTCGGTCCAGTCATTGGGCAAGATCACGAACTTCTTGATGGCTTCGGCGTGCGAAACCGCCTTGTTGCCTTCATCAATTGCCGCCTGCACCGCGGCATTTAGATCGACATCGGTGGCTAGGTCCGCAACGGTTGCCGAATCTGGTTTCCCCGCCTGCTTGCACCAAGCCGGGAAGGCTTCGGGGTCAATGGTTACCAGCGCCGCGATAAATGGTTGGGCATCGCCCACCACCATGCACTGCGAGACCAGCCAGTTGGCACGAATTCTATCCTCGAGTACCGCAGGTGCCACATTCTTGCCGCCGGCGGTGACAATCAACTCTTTCTTGCGCCCGGTGATTCGGACGAATCCTTTGTCGTCAATTTCACCAATATCGCCAGAGTGGAACCAGCCGTCAGGGTCGAGAGCTTCGGCGGTGGCCGCCTCGTTGTTCCAGTAGCCCAGGAATACCTGAGCGCCGGCGAGCATCAGCTCACCATCACTTGCGACCTTCACACTTGCCCCGGGCAGTGGCTGCCCCACGGTGCCGATGCGCAGCGCATGGGGGCGGTTGACCGTGGTAGCGGCACTGGTTTCGGTTAGGCCGTAACCCTCCAAAATCGTGACATCTACCCCGCGGAAGAAGTGGCCCAGACGTTCGCCCAAAGGCGCGCCACCAGAAACCGCCCACTTCATCTTGCCGCCCATGGCAGCACGCAATTTCTTGTAGACCAAACGGTCAAAAACGGCATGCTTCAGCTTTAGGGCTATGCCGGGCCCACCATCATCAAGGGCCTTGCTGTAGTCGATTGCGACTTGACTCGCTGTGTCGAAAATATGCCCCTTACCGGCGGCAACCGCTTTTTGTTGCGAGGAGTTGTAGATCTTTTCGAACACTCGGGGCACCGCGAGAAAGAAGGTTGGCTGGAAAGTCTGCAGATTAGGTAGTAGCTCCTTGATATCTGCGGTGTGACCAAGGCGCACCCGAGCGCGCACGCAGCCCAATTGAATTAGTCGTCCGAAGACATGCGCGACAGGCAAGAAAAGCAGGGTTGCGGACCCTTCGGCCAAGAAAACCTCGTCGAGCCCTTGAACTACATTGTCGACCTCGAACATCAAGTTGCTATGCGTGAGCATGCAGCCCTTGGGCCTGCCGGTGGTGCCGGAGGTGTAGATGATGGTGGCGATTGACGCCGGGTTTAGTGTCGCGCGGCGAGATTCGAGTTCGTCATCGCTCACCCCGCTACCGGCTGACTTCAACTCGTCAATAATGCCGTCATCGAATACCCACATGCGAGTGACTTCGGGGACGTCAACCGCAACTTGATCAAATACCGCCTTATGCTTTCGCGTCTCAAGGAATACCGCGACGGAGCCGGAGTCGCTGAGGATCCACTGCACCTGTTCGGCCGATGAGGTCTCGTAGATGGGCACACTAACTGCGCCGGCGTACCAAACCGCATAATCGACCAGCGCCCATTCGTAGCGGGTGCGCGACATGATCCCAATGCGCTGGCCAGGCTCAACCCCATTGGCAATGATGCCTTTTGCAATTGCCCGGACTTCATCATTGAACTGCTTTGCGGTGATACCAACCCAAGCG
>JBIIOU010000230.1:0-3025 GCA_044336815.1 Candidatus Nanopelagicales bacterium
GTCGATCTTTGAGCCGGTCTCGACTTTTGGATTTCTGGAGCGTTACGGCAAGTTGAACCCTTATGCGAAGCGCCATGATTTGCCGTATCACGTTATCGGCTCAGATGCGTCCGGCGTGGTTCTACGGACCGGCCCGGGAGTCCACCTCTGGAAAGCGGGAGACGAAATTGTTGCGCATTGCCTAAGTGTCGAACTCGAATCACCACTCGGGCATAACGACACGATGCTTGATCCTGAACAGCGCATCTGGGGCTTTGAAACCAACTTCGGCGGCCTTGCACAACTTGCAATTGTGAAATCAAATCAGTTGTTACCAAAACCCGCGCACTTAACTTGGGAGGAAGCCGCAAGTCCGGGCCTCGTTAATTCCACGGCATACCGTCAACTGGTTTCGCGCAATGGCGCGGGCATGAAGCAGGGCGACGTTGTTCTCATCTGGGGTGCTTCCGGTGGTCTTGGCTCATATGCAACGCAGTACGCACTCAATGGTGGCGCTACCCCCGTCTGCGTGGTCTCCAGCCCACAAAAGGCAGATATCTGCCGCGGCCTTGGAGCTGAGCTAATAATCGACCGCTCTGCTGAGGATTACCGCTTCTGGAAGGACGAAACCACCCAAGATCCAAAGGAGTGGCAGCGTCTCGGCAAGAAGATCCGTGAACTCACCGGCGGCGACGATGTCGATATCGTCTTTGAACACCCAGGGCGCGAAACATTCGGCGCGAGTGTCTACGTGGCGCGCAAGGGTGGCACCATCGTGACCTGCGCCTCGACCTCGGGCTATATGCATGAATATGACAACCGGTACCTGTGGATGAACTTAAAGCGAATTGTGGGTAGCCATTTCGCGAATTACCGCGAGGCGCATGAAGCCAATCGCATGGTCTCACGCGGCATGATTCATCCAACTCTTTCAAAGACCTTCAGCTTCGAAAACGCCGGTGAGGCCGCCTACGAGGTGCACCACAACCTGCATCAGGGCAAAGTCGGGGTACTTTGCCTCGCCCCCGAGGAAGGTCTAGGTGTTCGTGATCATGAACTGCGTGCTAAGCACCTTGCGGAGATTAACCGATTTCGCGTATCCACCTGAGTAGCACTTAACATCAGCACATGAGCGCCACCGTTACCCCAGCCATGCCTTGGCTGGTCGGAAGATCTGGCTCAACCATGGGTTACCTGCCGGGGCTAGATGGTGTCCGTGCACTAGCAGTAATGGCAGTGCTGCTTTATCACGGAGATATTTCATGGTTACGTGGCGGATTTCTAGGTGTTGACGTCTTCTTCGTGCTCAGCGGATTTCTCATCACTTCGATTATCCTCGAGGAGTTTAATAGGTCAGGTCGAATTGACTTCGCCAACTTCTACTTAGGACGCGCTAGGCGTTTGCTGCCCGCCTTGCTGTTAATGCTTATCGTTGTCGGAATAGCTACCGCGATCTTCTATCGAGATGCAGCACACCAGTTCGCAAGTGATGCACTCGCCTCACTTTTCTACGTGAACAACTGGTGGTACATCTTCGCCGATCAATCCTACTTTGCATTTACCGGAAGGCCGCCATTTCTGAAGCATCTGTGGTCACTATCGGTTGAAGAACAGTTCTACTTGATTTGGCCGGCGATCGCGTACCTTTGTGTCCGACGATTTGGCCGCCGCGGAGTCGCGTTACTCGCAGCTGCAGTTGCCTTGCTTTCCACAGCGTGGATGCTTTACTTAACGATCGCAGGTGGCTACCCAGATTTCGCCGACCCGAGCCGCGCCTACTTCGGTACCGACTCACACATAATGGGCTTATTAGTGGGGGCACTACTTGCCACGTTTTGGCGCCCGGCGCACTTGACCGCTGGAATCCCAAAGAGTTATCGGGTCCTCGGCACCACACTTGGTGTCTTAGCGGCCCTGGCAATCATCGCTGTTTTTCTCCGGGCCGGTGAGTTCAGCCCCTGGCTCTACCGCGGAGGCTTCTTAGCGATCGCTGTTGTCACCGCAATCCTCATCGCCTGTGCAACCCACCCGGGGTTACCACTTGGCCGTTGGATCGGCTCGCAACCATGGCGTTACATCGGCCAGCGCTCATACGGCCTTTATCTTTGGCATTGGCCCATCTTCATGGTGACTCGGCCAATGCTTGATATCGAGATGGATGGCCTAGCCCTGCTCATCTTGCGGCTCGCCTTGACCTTCGTAATTGCTGAAGCAAGTTTTAGATTCATTGAACTACCGATCCGGCGAGGTGCAATCGACCGATGGATCAAGTCTTGGCGCGCATCCACCGGCGAAGATCGTAAACGTCAGACTCGAATCGGCGTGAGAGTGGCTGTGTGGTCAACTATTGGGGTGCTTGCCCTAGGCACCGCATTAGCAACCGCCGAAGTAGCAACTGCCCCTGATGTGGTTGCCGCAATCGATGACGGTGTGCCCGGAACGACAGCAGTCACCTTTGACGAAAACCCAATTCCAATCGCCAGCGCAACTTCGTCTCCAGCACCTACTTCATCACAGCTGCCGTCCGCAACGCCCACTCCAACATTTAATCCGGGACCGGTAAGCGCCATCGGTGATTCAGTCTTGCTCGGTGCCCGCAGCGCTGTGAAGGAAGCTATCCCGGGGATTCGCGTTGATGCAGCAGTAGCCCGAATGCCCGGCGCCTTCATCGGCGATATCCGCGAGTTGGTTGCAGCCGACAAACTCGCACCTATTGTGGTTGTCCACCCAGGCACCAACGGGGTTCTGACTGAAAACATGTTGCGAAATATGCTAAATCAGCTCGTCGGTTACCCTCGTGTGGTGATCGTCAATTCGGATGTGCCAAGGATTTGGCAAGACCCAAATAATGAGGTTATTGCCAAGGTGGTGCCCGACTACCCAAATGCCGTCATCGCCGATTGGTACGCGGACAGCGCCGGTAAGCGCGACTACTTCGTTTCAGATGGAGTGCACCTCTCGGCAAAAGGTGCAGCCGCATATGCCAAGGTAATTAAGGACGCCACCGGCCTCTAGCGATTCAGCAGTCTATAGGCGTGCGGTTTGG
>JBIIOU010000231.1:0-3022 GCA_044336815.1 Candidatus Nanopelagicales bacterium
ATGGTCATATCTACGCACCGGGTCTTGGTGAAGAAACCTACAAACTTGGTAAAGAGGAGTACGCGCTGTCTCAGATGGCGCTCGCTTGGTGGTCGGGTGCGATTAAGACGAGCACTAATTTTTCGATAATGCGCGACAAAGTACCCGGAGTCAATCTTGAGTCGCGCGTCCCGGTGCCGCAGTAAAAGTGCGGCATTCAGCGTAGATCGGTAGTAACCCAGCCGCTTTCGCATCCGCTAGCAGTGGTGCAGCCGCATCCTTAGCCGATAACAGAGAGTTCTGCCCATCCGGCCAAGGCATATTCAATGCGGGGTCAAGTGGGTGTACCCCGTGCTCACGTGTTGGCGCAAATGGCTCCGAGCATAAGTACCCGACGGTTGCTGAGTCAGATAGCGCGCAAAAAGCGTGGCCGAGCCCTTCGGCGATATATAGACCCTTACGTCCGGTGTCATCAAGTTCGACAGCATCCCAGGTACCAAAAGTAGGTGAACCCACTCGAATATCGATCACCACATCCAAAATGCGCCCGGCCAAACACTGCACGTACTTCGCCTGCCCGGGGGGCACATCCGCGAAGTGAATGCCGCGTACGGTGCCCGCTTTCGAGACCGAGATATTCATCTGTTGAAGTGAGAATTCATGGCCGACGGTCTCAAGGAAGGTGCTTTGCTTGAAAGCCTCGAGGAAGACCCCGCGATCATCTGCGCGCAAGAGGGGAGTGAACTCCCAGACTCCCTCAATCGATAACGGTTGCACCTGCACCCGCCCGAGGCTAGCAGCGAACCAGGTCAAACCCGGCGCCACGTACGCTGGGCGTGTGAAGGTGGCATTGATGGGCACGCGCGGGGTGCCGGCCCAGCATGGCGGGTTTGAGACCGCTGTCGAAGAAATCGGCAAGCGCCTGGCTGCCCGGGGCTATGAAGTCACCGTTTACTGCCGTAATCCGGGGCAGCGCATCACCGAATATGCGGGCATGAAGTTGGTAAACGCTCCCGCCATCCGGCACCGCCTGGCCGAAACTTTAAGCCACACCACCGCCAGCACGGCCCACGCAATCATCAAAGACCACCCCGATGTGGTGCTGCTGCTAAATGCCGGCAACGCGCCACTGCTCAAGCCACTGAAATTGGCTGGTATACCGACCGCAATTCACCTTGATGGTCTGGAGTCCAAGCGCGAGAAGTGGCGAGGGGCGGGGGCGACGTATTACCGGTGGGCCGAGAAAGCTGCTGTTCAGTGGGGCCAAGAGGTAATCGCTGATGCGCAGGCGATCGCAGATTACGTCATGAAGACTTATGGGCGCGATTGTGTGGTCATCCCTTACGGTGCCGAAGTGATCAACCCACCGAGCACTCGGTTGGCGGAGTTGCAACTTTCACCGCAGGGCTATCACCTGCTGGTAGCCCGGTTCGAACCGGAAAACCACGTGATCGAGGCGGTGCATGCATATCGCGCAAGTAATGAATCGAGGCCACTTGTAGTTGTCGGTAGTGCGACATATTCACAGTGGTACGTCGACAAAGTTCACGCTGCTGCGCGCGGTGACGAACGCATAAAATTCACTGGCGCTATTTACGACCAAGAACTCCTTGAGCAGCTCTACGGGCATGCCATCACATACATCCACGGGCATTCGGTTGGAGGCACTAACCCGAGCCTGCTGCGCGCGATGGGTGCGGGTGCTCCGGTGCTCGCATATGACGTCGAGTTCAATCGTGAGGTCACCGCGAACCAAGGCTACTTCTGGGCCAATTCAGAACAACTGCAACTTATCTTCGATGACATTGGTGCTGGCAAGGAAGCCGCTCGGCTAGTTGAATTACATGATCGAAACCAGCAACGTATCGAATCGGCTTATCAGTGGGATGCAGTAACCGATAAGTACGAAGCGTTAATTAACTCCCTCGCAAACCGGCGTGGTAAATAATGCAGTCACAGGTTGCGGCGGTGATTGTTACCCACAATTCGGCGCAATGGATTACCAAAACCATTACTAGCGTGCTGCAACAAACCCAGGCACCCGTGAACATCGTCATAATTGATGATCGCTCAACCGATGACACCATGAAGATCTTGGAGCAGCAGCAGGGTTTGAGCCCCATCCCGTTTACGATCCAGCAAGCATCATCATCGGCCCGAAATATCACGACTCGCATTGCCAGCAACTTCGTGCAAGGAGTGCAGTCGGCGGCGAACCTGGGCGCTGATCTTGTGGTGCTAGGTGATCATGATGACACCTGGCATCCGGATCGAATCGCACGACAGTGCGCGCTACTTGATCAACAACCGCAGGCTTTAATGGTTGCTAGCGACGGTAATTTGGTTGGGTCTGGTGCGTTGGGTAACTTCGGGGGCACCTTGCGCGGCACCTTCCCGGTGCCAGGTGATTGGCAAGGCCTCACCCCCGTCGAGCAATTGCGCTACACACTGCGCCACTCGATAGCCACCGGAGGTGCCTCGATGCTGCGCCCGCGCCACTTTGCCGGCGGCCTTGAAGTGCCAAAGGGGTGGCTGCACGATCGCTGGTGGAGCCTTGTGGCTGTGGTACGCAGCGGCATGATCATTGATGAAGGCATCGTCATTGATTACTTAGTGCGAGATGGCCAGCAAGTGGGCCTCGACACTGGTAGTCAAACTAAGTCGGGGCCAAGCCGCGTGGCTAGCGCAGCGCCTAACCCCGTGCAGTCACTTCGCAAACTCGGAGGCCTTCATGAGCATTTGCGCCCACTTGCGCAGAGTAAACAACTGCGGGCCCAATTAAGTTGGGCGCAACTAGTGCGGAGTTTGTTAGGCAGCTAATTTATGCTGCTGCTGCTGCTGCTGTTGCTATTTCGACATCGTTGATCGCGACCGCCTCGCCCATTAAATTTTCGTAGACCCGAGTGGCACGAGCTAGGTGGCGGCTTAGTTTTGGGTCATTGAGTACGTCAACGTACGGTGCTTTCAGCTCCTCACGGATTTCACTTGGGAAGTTTTGCATATGCAGTAGTAATTCCTGACCTTCATTCATTTCGCGGACACT
>JBIIOU010000051.1:0-11793 GCA_044336815.1 Candidatus Nanopelagicales bacterium
CCGTTCTCAAGTGAACTGATTGTCTCCATGTTTTCCGGAGTCAGTTCAAAATCGAAGACGTCAATATTTTCACGGATACGAACCGGAGTTATTGATTTGGGTAAGACCACGTTTCCTAACTGAAGATGCCAGCGAATTAGCACCTGAGCAATGCTCTTTTGGTGTTCAGTGGCGATTCTTCCAATAACCGGATCGTTGACCAATTGGCCTGACGCTAGTGGGCTCCAAGCCTCGATCAACATTCCGAGATCGGCTGCAAGGGCCCTGAGCGGGGCTTGGGGCAGCCACGGATGCAACTCAATTTGGTCAACGGCCGGCACCACACCGGTCTCGGCGATAATTTTTGTTAGCTGCTCCTGGTGAAAGTTAGATACCCCAATTGATCTAGCGCGGCCCTCAGACTGCAGTTGAACAACTGCCCGCCAGGTCTCTAAGTAATCGCCAGTGGCCGGTGCAGGCCAGTGCACAAGATAAAGATCCACTACAGAGACTCCGAGTAGCGAAACGCTCTTGTCAAAGGCACGCATGGTCTGGTCATACCCATGGTCGGTGTTCCAGACTTTAGTGGTCAAGAAGATGTCATCACGAGGTAAGCCAGAGCGTGCGATCGCTTCGCCCACCCCGCGTTCATTTTCGTATATGGCCGCGGTATCTACGTGACGGTATCCGGCAGCAAATGCCTCAAGGGTTGCAGCGGCTACTTGATCATCGGGCACCTGCCAAACCCCAAACCCGATCTGCGGTATCGCTCGCCCATCGTTCATTATGAGATTGGGCACGAGGGGCATTGGGGCTCCTTTGCGTTTGGTTCGAAGTAGCTTCGAAGTGGCCAACGATACCCATAACCAGCGCGACGACGTAAGGTCAACCGATCCACCGAGGCAGAACTCACGACTCAGCCGGCGGTACTCAGCCGAACCGTCATGGTGTGGCCTTGTACCTGCTCGAACCGTCATGGTGTGGCCTTGTACCTGCTCGATCCGTCATTTTTGGGCGGTTTTTTGACAGTTTCAGCAGGTTGAAGGATCGGGCACCTAATGCGCGCTAATCCTTGCGCCCCGGGGCCATATATTTTATAGGCTGTGTGCGTTGACGATCCACGGCGGGCGATAAGTTGTCATCAACAACGTGAAAGGGCGCACAATGAGGTTCGTATACCGCTTGGCAGTTGGTGCGGTTATTGCCACTGCTACCGAGTTCACTTACGGAACAACTGTAAGTAAAGTCCGCCTGAAGTTCATGAACTGATCATGGCTGAGATCCGGTACGTATTTGATTTCACCGAGGGCGGTCGCGAGCAGAA
Organism: Candidatus Nanopelagicales bacterium; assembly: GCA_044336815.1. Taxonomy (GTDB): domain Bacteria; phylum Actinomycetota; class Actinomycetes; order S36-B12; family S36-B12. The sequence goes on from JBIIOU010000051.1 coordinate 1,304, forward strand.
GGATCTCCTGGGCGGTAAGGGTGCAAATCTTGCAGAGATGACACGCCTCGGTTTGCCCGTGCCCCCGGGCTTCACGATCACCACCGATGCCTGCCGGTGGTTCCTACTCAATAACGAAGAGCCGGCCAACCTCCGAGTGCAGGTGACAGCGGCGCTGCGACGGCTCGAGGACCACCTAAATCGTCGTCTCGGTGATGTCCATGACCCGCTCCTTGTCTCGGTGAGATCAGGTGCGGTGTTCTCGATGCCAGGAATGATGGACACCATTCTCAATGTCGGCCTAAATGACGCTTCGGTAAAAGGCTTGGTAGCCATCTCGGGGGATGCTCGCTTCGCGTGGGATTCTTATCGCCGACTGATTTCCATGTTTGGCCGCACCGTGCTGGGCGTCGAGCCGGCATTGTTTGCAAACGAGCTTGAAGCGGCTGTCCATGCCGCGGGCGTACAGAGTGAAAGCGACCTCGACTTTGAGTCCTTGCAGGCGTTGGTGGAAAAGTATAAGGCCATAATCCGTGAGCAAACCGGTCGCGAGTTTCCGCAGCACCCACGCGAGCAGCTCGACCTCGCAGTGCACGCCGTGTTCGAGTCCTGGAATGGAGATCGCGCCAAACTTTATCGTCGGCGCGAGCGCATCCCCAATGACCTCGGGACAGCTGTCAACGTGTGCGCGATGGTATTTGGGAATCAAGGGGAGGATTCAGGTACTGGTGTAGCTTTCACGCGCGATCCGGCAACCGGGTCGGCTGGACATTACGGTGACTACCTGCCAAACGCCCAAGGCGAGGACGTAGTCGCGGGAATTCGCAATACCTTAACTTTGGCTGATCTGGCCGTGCAAAACCACGAAGTTGCCGAACAATTATCGCTTACTATGCGCCGTCTTGAGACCCACTACCGCGACTTATGTGATATCGAATTCACTGTTGAACGCGGCAAACTCTGGATGCTGCAGACACGGGTGGGTAAGCGCACGGCGGGTGCCGCTTTTCGAATTGCCTGTGAATTCTTGGACGAGGGTTTGATTACCGAGGACGAAGCGCTAGCGCGAGTCAGCGGTGCGCAGCTTACGCAATTACTGGTTCCACAACTCACGGTGGGAAGTGATCGCACCGTGATCACTCGGGGGATCGCTGCCTCACCAGGTGCCGCGGTCGGGCAAGCAGTATTTGATCCAGCGGTTGCGGTGCACTGGGCAGAGTCAGGGCGCTCGGTGGTTTTGGTGCGCAGGGAAACTAACCCAGATGATCTTGCCGGCATGGTGGCGGCGGTCGGTATTTTGACTAGCCGCGGCGGTAAGACCAGCCACGCGGCCGTTGTGGCCCGTGGCATGGGCAAGCCTGCGGTTTGCGGAGCCGACGCACTTGTCGTTGATGAAGCCGCTGGTTTCGCGGTGGCGACCTCCGTCGATGGCACTTCTTGGACAATCCGCGAGGGTGACTTCATCTCCTTGGATGGTGCAACCGGTGAGGTATTTCTTGGTGAATTACCGGTTTCGTCATCCCCGGTAGTGCGCTATCTGCTCGAAGGAGTTGATGCGGTGCTGCCGTCCTTGAGTCAGGATGACGCCGCGGTGGTTGCGTGCGTAGATCGACTCCTTAAGTATGCCGACAAAGTTCGCAGGCTTCGAGTTAGAGCTAATGCTGACACTCCAGAGGACGCTATTAGAGCAAGACTGCTCGGCGCTGAAGGTATTGGCTTGTGTCGCACCGAGCATATGTTCCTTGGTGAACGCCGCGAGTTGATTGAGCACGTGATCCTCGCTGAGACGGGTGTCGACCGCGAGGTCGCACTTGCCGCCCTGATGCCTTTACAGCGGCAAGATTTTATCGAGATTTTAGAAGCAATGGACGGCCTACCAGTTACGGTGCGCCTGCTAGACCCGCCATTACATGAGTTCTTGACCGATCGCGCCGAATTGATGGTGCGTGTGGCGCTAGCTAAGGAGCGTGGTGAAGACCATGCGGCCGATGATCGTATTTTGATGGCGGTTAATCGGCTACATGAGTCGAATCCGATGCTGGGGTTGCGTGGTGTCCGATTGGGTTTGGTAGTTCCGGGCCTATATGCCCTACAGGTGCGGGCACTAGCCGAGGCGACGATTGCTCGAATCGCTGCGGGGGGAAACCCCATGCCCGAGATCATGGTGCCACTTGTTGGATCAGCGCGTGAATTACTCCTCATACGCGACGAAATCGAACAGGTGCTAACCGAGGTGAGTACCTCTGCCGGCCGCGTGATCTCAATGCCGATTGGGACGATGATCGAACTCCCACGTGCAGCTTTAACTGCCCATCGGATCGCGGAGGTGGCAGATTTCTTCTCGTTTGGCACCAACGACTTGACGCAGACTACCTGGGGATTTAGTCGAGATGATGTCGAAGCGGCATTCTTCGCGGCTTATCTGGAGAAGGGTGTACTAACGATTTCACCGTTTGAGACCCTCGACGCCGATGGGGTCGGCCGCCTAGTTGATATAGCGGTTCGCGAAGGCCGGCAGGCGCGCCCTGACCTTAAGCTGGGGATCTGTGGAGAACATGGTGGTGACCCAGAGTCAATCCACTACTTTCACAATGCCGGGCTCGATTACGTATCGGCTAGCCCGTTTCGAGTGCCGGTGGGGCGTCTTGAGTCCGGAAGAGCTGTAATCGCCGACCTAACTAGCGACTCGCGTTAGCGATAAGCCGCTCTACTTCTTTCGCTTGATCACTAGCAAGATTACCGGGACGACAATAATAGCTCCGATGACAACGAACGGAATTAAGAAGCCGGCGCTGGTTATCACGAAGGCTATTAGCGCCAAGAAGGCCGACCAGCCATTTTGTAACCCGGCTAAGAAGCCGGGGGCAGTACTTGAAGTGAGTTCAGTAATTGGCGAAAGGGATACGGTAATGGTCGACATGGCAACTTGTTGCCCAAGATAACTGCGCTGGGCGGTCAAGGAGTCAAGTTCACCCTGGCGGTTGGCTAATTCAGCCTCAACAGCAACTAAATCGGTGACGCTAGTGGCTTGCGCTTGCAAGGATTTAAGCCGGTCGATGGAAGTCTGCAGTACCCCAATGCGGGCATCTAGATCAACGACCTGGGTGGTGACGTCTTGGGAGTTAATGCTCACGGAGATAACAGTGCCTAGGTCACCAAGGTCGCTTACGAAGGCATCCAAAGTTTCCGCTGGCACCCGCGCCACGATGTTGGCATAACTCGAAGTGCCATCCGAGTTGATGTTTTGCGAATCGATAGTGCCCGCGCGGGAGGTGGTTGCAGCAACTACTTGGGCGGTGGCATCGGCAACATCGGCAACTCGAATATCGACGTAGGCGGTTCGGATTACCTGCGGTGCATTGATCGGATCAGGATTTCCCTTATTCTCAGTAACTGCTGCTTCGGCAGGAATTGCATCGGTGGAAACCCCAGTACTCATTCCAGGTGCGACCTCGGCTGCGGTGGGGCTGCCTGAACCGCAACCACTCATTAAGAGGCCGGCCACGAGGAGCCCGATGGCGATTAGCCCGATGGGTAGTACTTTGCCTGAGCCGACCATTTTCCGCGCCATCTCCGGGCCTTCCGCTGAGGTACCTGCAGATACGACGTTTGCGGTTGCGTGCCGGTTCCGTCAAATAAGAGCCGGGTAATAAGTCAGCCAGTATTCAACTTGGCGCCGGTGGGCTGGTTGCCGGCAGATATGGGTGCTCAGGGTCTCGATTGGTGAGGTATTTTGCGACCCCGTAGATGGCGCCGGCTATGGGCACCGCGATGAGCGCCCCAACGATGCCAAGGGCGATACTGCCGGCCGCAATGGCGATAACAATTGCTAGTGGGTGCAGATTCACGGCCTTGCCCATAACCAGTGGCTGCAGGACGTCACCGTCGAAGGACCCCACGATTACTGTCAGCACTACAACGAGGAGCGCAATAATTGGCCCGCGCTCAGCCAGCGCCACGATTGCTGCGAAGAAAGTCGCAATGGGTGCACCGATTACCGGGATAAAAGCACCGATGAACACTACGGCGGCTAGTGCCGGTGCCAGCGGTACCTGAAGAATTAAAAGCCCGATAAAGACCAGCAGTGCGTCACAAAAGGCCACGATGACGATGCCCCGGGTGTAGCCGGAGATAGAGTCCCAAGCGATTCGACCCGAAGTATCTATTTGGCGCTGCGCGCTCATGGGGATCCAAGAAATAATCCAGTCCCAGACTTTCCCGGGCGTGAGTAGGAAGAACAGCACGCCGAAAATAAAGACAGAGGCGGCAATAATCAAAGTCCCGACGGAGCCGAGGGCAGATAGGGCATCACCGAGTACTCCCTTGGCGACCGTGGTACCAGCTGATTTAGCCTGGTCTAGCAAGTTTGCGACCTGAGTGTCGGTGTACTGAAGTGGCCCGGTCTTGAGCCAGCCTTCAATGTCGGTGAACCCACTTTGGATGGCGAGCACAAGCTTTGGCCCTTCGTGGATCGAGGAGCTAATCACTACCGCCATGATCGCGATAATCGCAGCCCCAATTGCCAAGAGAGCCAGGACCATTGCGATGGGTTTGGGGAGAAATTTTTTGAGGAGGTTCATTACCGGCATGGTCCAGGCGGTTACTAACAACGCGAAGAAGAGGGCAAACACCACAGGGAATATGCGCCCCATGATCGCCACCAACACGGCCAAGCCAGCGAGCACAACTAAAACCCGCCAGATAATGCCGGCCATTGTTTTCAGGTTGTCAGGCACGCCGTCACTAGTTGGCACGTGGGCTCCTTGATCATTTAATCGATGCGAACCAAGCCATTTACCGTGCTGAACCATACCGCGAGGACACCCGCTTCGTCAGCATCTAGCCACTCCACAGCCACTTCATCCAAAGGGCTTGCCGCTGGTTCGCCGAGCCAAGCTCCAATGATGTCTGGGTCACCGGAGAGTTCTACTTTGCCGATTGCCACCGGGCCGCCAGAAGCAGCTGGGTGCTCGGCTGCGGTGCATTCCCACTGAACGAAAAAAGGAAGCTGCGGGTCTTCTATCAAGTCTAAGATTCCAATTTGCTTCCAGCGCAGTTCAGTGCCATCTGGGCGTACGCGGTGTCCGGATCCAGCTTGGCGACCGAGTCGTTGCTCGATGGGTGAGATGTCATCAACCGCGACCGCCCAGCCGAGCCAACCACCACCCGCGTCAGCGCGACTTTGTACGGCTCGTCCGAACGGTGCTTTAGCAGCGGCTGGGTGATCTAAAGCCGAAACGACTTCGACGTAGGTGCCCCCGGCTAGTGGGAGGATGAAGTTGCGGGTGCCAAATGAGGGGTGGCGGCCACCATCAACGAAGGTGGCACCAAGGTCAGATCCGATGCGCTGAACAACGTCAGCAAGCTCACTTGAGGTGCAGGCATATGAGATGTGGTCCAAGCGCATAACTGGAATCCTGCCCAATGCCCTTTTCGGCCCGTTAAGCACCCCCCTCTGACGGTAAATGTGGGAGGCTACGCACATGCCTGATGATGCTGAGGTGGCAAAAGCCCCCACCGCTCAACTCGATAAAAAGAAGTCGGTCATTCTTGGGATAGTCGGTCTCGCTTTCATTGTTTTAATTTTTTGGAAAGTCATCCCGCAGATCGGTAGTTACGCCGATGCCTGGGAGGCCTTGCAGTCGATGGGCGCACTTTCGATGGCCCTCATCATCGTCAGTGTGGTTGTGTATTTAATCTTTTACGGGTTTCCGTTCATGGCAGCGGCTCCAGGACTTAAGTACTGGCGTTCAGAACAGGTGAATCAGGCAGCCTTCGCGATTAGTAACGGGGTACCCGGAGGCGGCGCGGTTGGCCTTGCGGTGCAGTACGGAATGTTGACTTCATTTGCGATCACGGCAACAGCATCCACTGCGGCAATCACCGCGGTAGGTCTTTGGAGCTCGTTTGTGACCCTCGGCTTCCCCATCCTCGGGGTTGGTGCCTTGGTTTTGGCTGGCCAAAGTGGCGGTGGGTATGTATTGACAGCCCTTATTGGGCTGGCGGTGCTGATCGCTGTGATCGTAGTTTTCGTCATGGTCATGCGCTCTGAGTCGCTGGCAATAAGAGTCGGAAGACTAGGAAATAAGCTCATCAAGCCTTTATCTGGCCGGATCAAATCGCTGCAAGGGCTTGACCTTGTCGCCCCGGTGACCAAGTTCCGTTCGAGCATGTATGAATTGCTCATGAGGCGCTGGCTTGCAATAACAGTGGCGCAGGTCGCGGTATCGATAGCCCAGTTCCTAATCCTTTACTTTGCACTTCGCGGTGTCGAAGGTTGGGACACCGCAGGCACCTCGATTTTGGTGGCATTTGCTGCCTTCGCAATAAGTCAACTCGGAATGATGATCCCGATTACTCCCGGTGGTCTCGGAACCGTTGATGCAGCGATGATCGCCTTACTGACTAAATTCGGGGTCGCGACCGGTGCCGCCACGGCTGCTGATCTGGTGTGGCGTGCCGCCTCGTTTGTGCCGCAGATCGTAATCGGAATTATTGCCCTTTTACTGTGGTACCGAAAAGCCGGGGAGAGATTTGCGACCACCAAGGCTGACCCTGCGTCCAAACCCGCATAGTAAAACCTGCCGCAAAAATGCGCTAACGGCGTGTCGGTGTGGATCCCGCTTCGGCTCACCTCCTAGGGTTGTCCTCGTCCGGTCGTCGCGGGAGGGGAAGCCTTCGACGGCCGGGCTTTTTATTGGGGGCAGGGCAGGTAACACGATCTCGAAGGTGGCGGTGGCGTGATCTCGCAGCAGCCCAAGCCGTGGCGCAGCTTCGTAGCACTTGGCGACAGTTTCACTGAAGGCCTAGTGGATGATGTTGGCCCCGACGGCCGCCATATCGGATGGGCCGATCGAGTCGCTGGGGTACTTGCAACCCGGGTACCGGACTTCAGTTACGCAAATTTGGCAATTCGAGGGCGCCTGACCAGGCAGGTTACCGAGGAGCAAGTGCCGTTGGCATTGGCGATGCGCCCAGAGTTGGTTTCCTTTGCGGCTGGGGTAAACGATGCTCTTCGACGTAACTACGACCTCCATCAAACGGCCACCGCCGTTGAGGATGGAGTCAAAGCGCTGCGGGCAGGTGGCGCGGATGTGCTGCTGTATGCATTTGGCGATCCGGCCCGGCGCTCGATGCTGATGGGGCGGATTCGAGGCCGACTGGCCGACTACAACAGTGCCATGCAGGCAATCGCCACGGAGTACGACTGCTATCTGGTGAATTTTTGGGGTGTGGCTGCATTTGACGAAGACGAATACTGGGATAGCGACCGGCTGCACCTATCACCGCAGGGGCATAAACTGGCGACCCAGTGCGCCCTACAAGCTTTGGGGGTAGCTGACGCAAGTTGGCGAACTCCGGCCGCGATCGAACCCGCTCCGGTACTGAGTAGAGCGGTAGGACACGCGCGTTGGTTTCACGGGCACCTGACACCGTGGGTGACACGGCGACTTCGCGGGGAGTCCTCCGGCGATGGGATCGTGGCGAAACGGCCGCACCTGCTGCCAATTGAGGCACCGAAATAGCCTGACAGGTTTGCGCAGTGACGACTATCCACAGGCTGCCGATTGGCTGGCTATTGCTGCACAATCGGTAATTTGCAGGTGGTGGTCAGCTCTTGGAGCGCCCACGGTTGGCGCCATGACAACGAATTCACTTAACCGCACCACCCAGGACTCAATTTTGAGCCTGCGCAGCCCGGACGCCGTGATTGCGGCTGTCCCATATCTACTCGGATTTATGCCGAGCGAGAGCTTAGTGATTATTTGGCTGAGCGCGGATCAGATCCGACTGACGCAACGTGTTGACCTACCGAGCGAAAACGTGTCGGCAACTCTCAAGGAGTATTCGGAGGTGGTTGCACTCACCGCGCAAAATGTCATTGCCGATGAAGTAATCATCTGTGTTTTCAGCGACGAACACCGGGATGAGTCGCTGCCCTTCGCCCCCTTGATTACTACGTTGATGGTCGTGATGCACGGGGTCCACATAGGCGTTGTCGACGCTCTCCTAGTCACTGGTTCAGCTGAATCCGGTAAAGCGGAGTGGACGCAGCGATGGTGGAGCTATTTGAATACCGAAGATCTTGATTCACGCGCCGGGCAATTACTTAATAAGCACACGGCATTCTTGGTGCAATCTAGGTTTGCGTTCGAAGGTGTCGCGGTACTGCCGGGTCGCGCTGACCTCAAGCAGGTATTTGCGGCTGATCTAGACGCGGGTAATCGGATCGCCATATTGATTGATGATCAAAATCGCGAAATAGTAAAACTCGCTGCAGGCATTAAGAGTGCAGGTACCGCCGACACGGCCACGACCCTGGCCCACTGGCGTGATGAAAGCATTGAGGCCGTGTTGAGCATCGTGCTAGCGCCCGCTGCTACGGGTGAAGTCAGTGACTCGGATGTCGCTCGAGTCATCTTTTGCCTCGGTGACATTCGCGTCCGCGACACCTTGTTGTGGCACCTGGCGCAAAAAGATGATCATGTCACCGCACTTAGAGTGCTGACCAGCGCACTGCGCGCCGCCCCTCCAGGATTTGTAGCCCCAATCGCTACCTGTACCTCTATTTGCGCTTGGCTAACCGGTGACGGGGCGCGGGCGCTGGTTGCTCTTGAGCGCAGCCAAGTCGATGACCCTGAGTACTCCTTAGCCCAGTTGGTGGCGCAAGGGTTAGCCGCAGGATTACCACCTTCGACTTGGGCGGCGGCCTTAGCAGGGGTAACCGAGGAGCAGTGCCGAACGGGGAGATAACTGGAGAGTTGTACCGGCGGCACTGGCCTGCGATGCGGGGCTTGATCGCTCTGGTGCGACTTGCTACAGTATGCGGAGGTCAAGAGTGCCAGCGTTAAGTCCCGGCTAGCTGGTCGACAACCCTCCAACCGCGGTGGGGTGCCCCGGAGAAGACCAGGCCCAGATTGTTGGGCAAGCGCGGGTCTTGCACCAGGCAAGGCCCCACGATTTGGATTGAGGTCCCCTGATGTGTTGTTGTCGAATGACCACCCGCTGACCAATTCGCCTAAGAGCACCGCGTAAGCAGCAGTCAAGCAATGGTCCGCCGTTGGTGGCCATTTGCGCTATCCCTTTACCCACACTTAAACACAAAATTATCTTCGAGAGGAATCCCATGAGCACCAATTGGTCCTTTGAAACCAAGCAGATCCATGCAGGTCAGTCACCAGATGCGGTAACTAATTCCCGGGCATTGCCCATCTACCAAACCACTGCGTACATCTTCAATGACACCACTCACGCGGCAAATCTCTTTGCGCTGAAAGAACTCGGTAATATCTACACGAGGTTGATGAACCCCACCACGGCCGTTGTTGAAGACCGGGTAGCGGCACTCGAGGGTGGGTTAGCGGCACTTCTCGTGGCGAGCGGGCAGGCCGCAGAGACATTGGCGATCCTAAATATTGCCGAAGTCGGCGACCACATCGTTTCGAGCCCGAGTTTGTACGGTGGCACTTACAACCTGTTCCACTACACGTTGCCGAAGTTTGGTATCGAGGTCACGTTCGTTGAAGATCCAGATGACCTTGAGTCTTGGCGCGCTGCGGTGCGTCCGAACACCAAGGCTTTCTATGGTGAGTCGATATCCAATCCCCAAAATGACGTGCTTGACATTGAAGGAGTGGCGAAGGTCGCTCACGAGGTCGGTGTGCCTCTGATTATCGATAACACCGTTGCCACGCCTTATTTGATTCGCCCATTTGAGTGGGGCGCCGACATAGTCGTGCACTCGGCAACTAAATACCTTGGTGGCCACGGCACCTCGATCGCTGGTGTCATTGTCGATGCTGGAACTTTTGACTACGCCCAGTACCCGGATCGTTTCCCGAACTACAACACACCTGATCCGAGCTATCACGGATTGGTGTACGCGCGCGATCTCGGGGTTGGTGGCGCCTTTGGCGTTAACCTGTCCTTCATCCTGAAGGCTCGTGTTCAGTTGCTTCGTGACCTAGGCCCGGCAGTCTCGCCATTCAATGCGTTCTTGATTTCGCAGGGCATCGAGACTTTGTCTATTCGCATGGAACGCCATATTCAAAACGCACTTGCCGTCGCGACGTGGCTAGAAGGTCGCGAGGAGGTTCTCTCGGTTAACTACGCAGGCCTCAAGTCGAGCCCCTGGTACGCCTTGGGACAAAAGTATGCACCGCTTGGCACAGGGGGCGTTCTTAGTTTTGAGATCGCAGGTGGGATTGAGGCTGGGAAGCGATTCGTTGAAGGGCTGGAGCTACATAGTCACGTCGCAAATATTGGTGACGTGCGCAGCTTGGTAATTCACCCGGCGTCTACCACGCACTCGCAGTTGACCCCGGAGGAGCAGGCAACCGCAGGCGTAACCCCAGGGTTGGTGCGCTTGGCCGTGGGTATCGAGAATATTGTCGACATTCTGGCCGATCTCGAAACTGGTTTTCGGGCCGCAAAGCAAGGCTAGCTTCAATGACCGCACCGACGCCGTATGGCCCACTGTCATACGAAGGTCTGACTCCCGCCAGCTGTGC
>JBIIOU010000232.1:0-2943 GCA_044336815.1 Candidatus Nanopelagicales bacterium
CATTTAGGTCGCGAGCAATTCGTAGCGCAATCTCCTGGGCCTGTACAGCGCGCTCAGCCGACAAACCCGGGCACGGCACCACCACTTCGGCGCAGATTCCGTTTATCTGCGTTGTACGCGCTACGGGGTATGCGACCGCTTGCCCATGCGGCGACCTAGCAACTTGCGCCGCAAGCTCCTGAGCGAAATCAATGTGCTCCTCGGCCAACCACTGAGCACCGGAGGCTAACGGGATCGCCAGCACCTCTGCGGCCTGCTCGGCCGACTTAATGACCCATACCCCGCGGCCGTCATAGCCACCACGTGAGGTCTTGAGTACCACCGGCCAACTAACCTGGGCCGCGAATTCGATTACCTGATCAAGAGATGAAACAACCTGCCAGCGCGGGCACTGCACCCCGATATCGGTTAATGCTTGGCGCATATGAATTTTGTCTTGGGCGTGAAACAGCGCTGCAGGCCCTGGCCGCACCGCAACGCCCAACGCCTCGAGTTGTTCTAGATACGCCGGTGGCACGTGTTCATGATCGAAAGTGACGACATCGCAACCATTCGCAAACGCAAGCAAAGCTTCGATATCGTCATGTGACCCGAAATGAACATCGCGAACCACTTGGGCCGCTGGATCAGAGGGCAATTGGGCTAAAACCCGAAAGCCAATACCAAGTGCGGTTGCCGCCTCTGCGCTCATTCGAGCGAGTTGGCCCCCGCCGATCATTCCGACAACAGGTGCGCTCACTGGCTCAGGCTACAAGCGCGCGGATCCGTCGCCTTCAGGTGCCATCGGTTGGGAGCACCGGGCTGGCGCTATTTTCGTGGGAACCACCTCTGCGACGCACATCATCTTCTTCTTGTAACCGGTAGACATCGCGCTGAATTTCCTCAACATCTGGCACGTCATTGATCTTCAAAGTACCGTCAACATTTGCGGACTCAATCTGCAGGACCCCGAAGTTAAATATCCGCCCGAGGACACTTTGCTCAAAGGAGACACTATTGACTTTGGCGAGCGGTACATCACGCCCTTCCTTCGTCAACAGGCCTTGTCGCACGATGATGCGACGGTCGGTGAATACATACTGCGTCGTTACCCAGTGCAAAAATGGGATCAGCACCCCGAACAGCAAGATAACGATTCCGCCTAACCCAATGATCCACCGCAGAATGGAGTTATCGGTTAGGAAGAAAAGCCAGGTGCCAAAGAACACCAAGGCGATCAGCACGATCATCGGCAAGATCAGTGCCCGCCAATGGGGACGCATTTCAAACTTGATTGATTCACCGGGTGAGAGCAACTTCGCTGGGTAGGCCATGGCTAGATCGTTGCATGGATTACATCGCCGGCGGCAACAGACCGGGTATTTCCCTGCGAGTCGGTGACCACTAATTGGCCGTCAGGGCTAATTGCGGTCGCCACGCCGACCAATACCTCACCGCCTGGAAGCAGGACCTGAACCGAGCGGTCTAGGCTCAAACACCGCCCCCGATAGTCATCGATAAGGCTCAAGTCACCGTTAAGGCCCAAGTCACCGACATGGCCCACGCCCGAGCGCCATTGGGTGGCCCGGTGGCGCAAGTGGCTCAATTCAGCGGCTAATAACCGGGCCCGGTCTACCGGCGGGGCACCTTCGAGGAATAACGAGGTAGCTTGAGGGGTTGGTAATTCACTTACCGCACCGCTGACATTGATGCCACAGCCAACAACCGCCCGCTCAGCGGCTTCGACAAGTAGGCCACCGAGTTTGCGTGGCCCGGCTAAACCATCGCGTGCTGGCCCGTCAATAACGATGTCATTGGGCCACTTCAGCATCACTTCGAGCCCGGTGACCTCGCTCAGCGCGTCGGCTATCGCCAGGCCGGCGGCTAGCGGCAACAGGCCACGGTGCACCGGAGCCACCGCGGCAATGTCGATGACCACCGATAACCACAATCCCGCACCGGCTGGGCTCTCCCACACCCGCCCTTGGCGGCCCTTGCCCGCGGACTGATGCTCAGCAACCACACAGGTGCCCTCTGGTACCGGCCCCCCGGCCAACACCGCCGCTAACTCGGTGTTGGTTGAGCCGGTGGTGGCCAGTAGCCGTGGCTCCGGCCAGGGCTGCGCCCCGGTTGGTGGAGGATAGTGAGCGAGCCATCGCCTCACCGATGGTGCCTCTAGTGGCTCGCGCGACCACCTCGCCTCCGACCTACCCATATTCACAATGGCTAAGGTACGACGAGGAGGAAGCCCATGACCGCAGCACCCGACCCGCACACCACCGCGGGCAAAGCCAAGATCTTGCTTGACCGCCGAGCTGAAGCCATCGATCGGCGCGGTTCAGCAGTTGAAAAGCAGCACGCCCGGGGCAAGCTGACCGCAATGGAGCGCATCGAGACGCTTTTGGACGAGGGCTCCTTCCAGCAACTTGATGGGCTGGCCAAGCACCGCTCGGTGAGTTTTGGGCTGGAGAATAACCGGCCATATGGTGATGGCGTCATCACGGGTTATGGCACCGTTGATGGCCGCCCGGTCTGCGTATTTGCTCAAGATTTCACCGTGTTCGGTGGCTCACTTGGTGAAGTTTTCGGCGAAAAAATCGTCAAAGTCATGGATCTCGCCATGAAGACCGGTTGCCCTGTTATCGGCCTCAACGATTCAGGTGGTGCCCGTATTCAAGAAGGTGTCGTATCGCTTGGTTTATACGGTGAGATTTTTTACCGCAATGTTCAGTCTTCGGGGGTTATCCCACAGATCTCCATGATCATGGGACCATGTGCCGGCGGCGCGGTTTACTCACCCGCTCTCACCGATTTCACCATCATGGTCGACAAAACCTCGCACATGTTCATCACCGGTCCCGACGTCATCAAGACCGTCACCGGTGAAGATGTTGAGTTTGAGGATCTCGGTGGTGCGCTAACCCACAACTCTAAGAGCGGTGTAGCGCACTACATGGGGAGTGA
>JBIIOU010000233.1:0-2912 GCA_044336815.1 Candidatus Nanopelagicales bacterium
CAGGCACCAATTTTTGTCTGGCGTGAGCATATGCGCCATCGCGTTGCCAGTTATAACGAAGAGTCGGGCCGCTACCGCGAGTTGCAGCCGGTTTTTTATGTTCCTGATAGAGAGCGCAATGTACTTCAGGTCGGTAAGACGGGTTCCTACGAATTTTTACCCGGCGATGATGGGCAATACGATTTGATCGACTCCACTATGCGTGAGTCTTGCCGGCAGTCCTATGTGGCGTACCAAGATCTACTCGCAGCCGGCATCGCCCGCGAGGTGGCGCGCATGGTGCTTCCGGTTTCGATCTTTTCCAGTGCATATGTGACCATGAATGCCCGGGCGCTGATGAATTTCCTGTCTCTTAGGCGCAAGGCGGAGGCCTCCCAATACCCGTCGTACCCGCAGCGCGAGATCGAGATGGTGGCTGAAAAGTATGAGGAGAAGTGGGCCGAGTTGATGCCCCTTACGCATGCAGCGTTTGTCGCCGCTGGGCGCGTTGCGCCTTGACGATAGCCTTTACCTATGCCCGGTCCTAGTACTGCTAGCCACCCCTTTGGGGTGATGTTGACGGCGATGATCACCCCGATGCATGCCGATGGCCGTGTTGACTTTGATGGTGCCCAGCGTTTGGCCGCCCATCTGGTTGACAATCTGGCGCACGACGGCTTGATCATCAATGGCACTACCGGTGAGTCAGCCACGACAACTGATGAAGAAAACTTCGAACTGATCCGGGTGGTAGTTGAGTCCGTTGGAGATCGCGCGACGTTGGTGGCCGGAGTCGGGTCAAATGACACTGCCCACTCGGTATTCAGCGCCAAAGGCGCACTAAAAGTTGGTGCGCACGCCGTGATGGCGGTCAGCCCGTACTACAACCGCCCTCCTCAGGAGGGGCTCATTCAGCATTTTAAGGCGATAGCTGATGCAACAGACCTTCCACTCATTGTCTATGACATCCCAAAGCGCACCGGGGTCGCGATCGAGACAGAAACCTTGGTTCGTATCGCCGAGCATCCGCGGGTTATCGCCTATAAAGACGCCAAGGGTGATCTCGACGCGAGTCAATGGGGGATGGCACGAACTGACCTAGCTTGGTACTCCGGAGACGATATTTTGAATCTGCCGCTACTTGCACTTGGTGCCGCCGGCATGATTTCAGTTGTTGGTCACTTAGTCGGAGATCGGCTAAAGCAGATGGCAATGGCCTATGCCGCTGGCGACGTAACGAAAGCCCGTGAAATTAATCAGAGTTTGCTACCGGTATATACCGGGGTGTTTCGTACCCAAGGAGTAATTTTAATTAAGGCGGCGCTCGGTGAACTCGGCCTACCCGCCGGCCCGGTGCGGTTGCCCTTGGTTGATGCGAGCGCGGCGCAACTGGCCGTGCTGCGGGCTGATCTTGCAGCGGGCTTGGTCAGCGGGTTCTCCGAATGAGTAGAAGTGAGCTACCTTCCCCACCCGCATTGCCAAGTGGCGGATTACGAATTTTCGCCCTAGGTGGTTTGGGTGAAATTGGTCGTAACATGACCGTCTTTGAATTCGATGGTCGGTTGATGATCGTCGACTGCGGAGTGCTCTTTCCTGAAGAGTCACAACCTGGAGTGGATCTGATTCTGCCCGATTTTGGGCCGATCAAGGAGCGCCTTGCTGATATCGAGTGTGTAGTTTTAACACACGGGCACGAAGACCATATCGGAGCAGTGCCGTATCTATTGCGGTTGCGTGAAGATATTCCGTTGCTTGGATCGCGGCTTACTCTCGCACTACTCGAAGCGAAGTTGAAGGAGCACCGCATCAAGGCGGTGACCCTTGATGTTAAAGAAGGCCAGCACGAGAAGTTGGGTCCATTTAGTCTTGAATTCTTGGCTGTCAATCACTCCATACCTGATGCACTTGCGGTTGCGATAACCACGCCGGCCGGTGTGGTGCTGCACACCGGTGACTTCAAAATGGATCAAGTGCCACTAGATATGAGGATTACCGACCTCAACGGATTCGCTCGACTTGGTGACGCTGGGGTTGATCTATTGATGATCGATAGCACCAATGCTGAGGTTCCCGGTTTCGTACCGAGCGAGCGCGACATAGTCCCCGTTTTGGATGCGGTCTTTCTGCGGGCCGAAGGCCGCATCATCGTGGCCTCCTTCGCATCACATATTCACCGCGTGCAACAGGTGATCGATATGGCGGCATTGCATGGCCGCAAAGTGGCGTGGGTGGGCCGATCGATGATTCGAAATATGGGTATTGCCCGGGACCTTGGCTACCTAAAGATTCCAGGCGGGTTATTGGTTGCCGTTGATGATCTTGCGGATTTGCCGGACGATGAGACTGTGCTGATTTGCACCGGTTCACAGGGGGAGCCGATGGCGGTGCTCTCGCGTATAGCTAACCGAGATCACCCAATTAGTGTCGGGCCAAGTGACACCATTGTTCTTGCTTCTTCATTGATTCCAGGCAATGAGAACGCGGTGTTCCGGGTGATCAATGGACTCTCAAAACTCGGCGCGCATATCATCCATAAAGGCAATGCGCTGGTGCATGTCTCAGGCCATGCTGCAGCCGGTGAGTTGCGTTATGTATACAACATCGTTAAGCCAAGGCACGTGTTGCCGGTTCACGGTGAGTGGCGCCACATGAGGGCAAATGCTGAAATCGCCCGCGGCGTTGGCATCGCGGCGGAGCGAATCTTAATCGCAGACGATGGCATGGTTATTGACCTCGTTGATGGGACGGCGTCCATCACCGGCTATGTACCTGTCGGCTTTGTTTATGTTGACGGCTCCAGCGTGGGTGATGTCACCGAGAACTTACTGAAGGACCGACTGGTGCTCGGTGAAGAAGGATTTATCTCGATCTTCGCCGCCGTTGATCTAATTGATTCTAAAGTTGTTGTTGGGCCGGAGATCCATGCTCGGGGA
>JBIIOU010000234.1:0-2906 GCA_044336815.1 Candidatus Nanopelagicales bacterium
TCCTGTAAAATCGCCCTTGCCCGACGCTCACCGGCTGCCAGATCGGACCCGGCCAAAGCCGCCGCTCTTGCTCCCTCGGCCGCAGCCGAAGTCAACGTTGCCCGCACATGCAATGCGAGCGCAAGTTGTAAAACAGCAAGGGCTACCGCGATCAAGATTGGTGCAACAAGGGCAAACTCGACCGTTGCATTGCCCCCTTGATCATGTCGCAGTCGAGCCTTTAGCCTTTGGACTCGCAGGCTGCGCACCCAGAAATCAGCTCGCATGATCAAACAATCACGGGGTAGATATGGATGACAGTGAACGATTCAGGACCGAAGTCAATTGGTCATCGGCAACAAGCCAGATCGCGGTCACTAAACCGGCGGTCATAACCGATACAAGCACCCAACCTGGCACATCGCCACGCTCATCAGTGATTGTTTGAAGCCGCACTAAGAGTTCGTTGTATATACGGTTAGCGATAAACATTTCCTACTCCTTTTTACTTTTTGGTGAATTGGCACTTACTTCGGAAACTCCTTTATGGCACCACCAGCTGCAGGCTGCGGATGCCCGGAAATAGCGCGATCAAGACGACAGTCGGCAAGATGAAGAAGACGACAGGGATCAACATCGCGACGTCTTTGCGGCCAGCGATCTCCATGAGAGCCCGGCGGTCCGCCGCGCGCGCATCAGCCGCTTGCGCGCGGAGTACTTCAGCTAGCGGGGTGCCACGTTCCAAAGAAACGATCAGCCCGTCTACAAAACGTTCGACATCTTGACTCCCAGTGCGATCAGCGATGCCACGCAACGCTTGATCCAGAGTGAACCCGGCGTGTAGATCTGCAATAGCCACCCGGATCTCATCGGAGAGGTCTCCGGTGGTCGTGTGCGCGACTCTTTCGAGGGCAACGACGGGAGACTCCCCCGCAGCCACCGCGAATGCGAGTAGTTCAGCAACCGTTGGGAGCTGCTGCCCGATTCGGCGCTGCCGACTTTTGCCTTGCGTAACTAGACGCCGATCTGCAACAAGTACTCCGCCCACAGCCCCCAGTGCCGCAAGTAACACAACGCCAATCGCTGGCGCACCATTTGCAATCAGCATCAAACCCACTACACCGCCGGCTATCACCCCGACTATCGAGAAGAGCACCTGGTCGAGTCGATAACGATCCAGTTCAGCACCTCGCCCAGCACGACCAAGGCGAATGGCCAGCGCTGAATCCCTCTTGCGGGTGAACATGCGCGGCTTAAACAGCACCAATAAAGCGCCAACCGCGGATTGGTCTTCTTGCCGGGCATCGCGGCGGCCAATGAAGGGAGCAATACGCTCGGCCATTTTCAATTTGCGCGTTGCTGCTAGCCGCGAAGCCACCAAGAGCAATCCCCCGGCGAAAAGCAGTCCGATGATGGCACCTATTGAGTTACTACTCATGTGATCATCCGCGGTTCGATCGGTAGCCGGCCTATTGCCAGCATTACGCGGTATGCGGCTATCGAGAGGACTCCCGCTAGCACGATCACTAAGGCACCGCTCAAAGAGTTGTAAGCCGCGACCGCCTCCGGCCTCGTGCATAACATCGCCAAGGTGATCCATGGGGCTGCGACTGCCATCCGAGCTGCCGACACCGTCCAGCTCTGGCGCGCTTCAATATCACCGCGGGTTCGCGCATCTTCTCGAAGTAGCGTGCTCAAGGTGCGCAAAACCGTGCCCAAGTCAGTGCCGCCGACTTCACGGGCGATCCGAAGTGAGGCAATAACTCTGTCAGCTACCGGGTCAGCGAGACGATCTTGCAAGACATAAAGCGCTGACGAGAACGAGCCGGTCGCCCGATGCTCCGCAGCGAATGCGGCGAATGATGGGCGCAGTGGCTCTGGGCCGCGCCGGGCGAGATCTATGAGTGCTTCGGGTAGCGACATACCTGCTCGCACCGCCGACACCAACGCGTCAACAGCATCGGGCCACGACACCCGCAGGGCTTTTGCCCTTGCGCTCACCTGCCGCTTAATCATCAGGAACGGTAGATACCCAGCGACGGCAGCCGCCATTATGGCAACCATTGGGACTGCGGTGACTATCAAGGTTGCCGCTCCAGCAAGAATTGCAGCCGCGAAACAAGCCCCGATTAGGTTTGCCGAAGTAAGCCGCGGGATCCCCGATCGTTCGACCAACCTTGCCAATGCTCCAACCTTGCGAGACCGTGCCGGTTTCTTATCATCTCGATCGGACAAAGACAGCATGACCAAGACCACGCCGGTGCCAACTAATAGCCCAATGACCGCGCCCATTAGAAAATACTCACTAGGCGGCCCGCCCACGTGCAGTAGTAAAATCAACCGAGGATTCGAGCAATTTGGCTAGATCGAATCCGCGCCGTGCAAATCTTTCGGGGTGCGGCGGAAACCCGCCGGCACGCTCAAGTCCGGCACCGCGATCGACAAAAATGTCGGCTACTTCGACAACGCCATTTTCGACCCGCCCTGGTAGGGCGATAATTTCACGGACGCGTCTGGCCCCCTTATGGTCTGTTGCCAAGTGAACAACGATGTCAACGCAACCGGCAACGGTAGGCACCACGAAATCACCGGAGATGTTCTGGCCAGCCAATAAAGGCAGGGTGCATAACTTCGTCACCGCCTCGCGGCCACTGTTTGCGTGCAAGGTTGCCATTGATGGCATACCGCTGTTCATTGCCACAAGCAGATCAAGTGCTTCTGCTTGCCTAACCTCGCCAACAACCAACCTGGTCGGGCGCATGCGTAAGGCTTCGCGCACCAAACGACGCAGCGGCACCTCACCGGTGCCTTCGAGGCTGGCATCACGAGTTTGCATAGGAACCCAATCCGGGTGCGATAGTCGAATTTCGAATACTTCTTCGCAGGACACGATTCGTTCGCTGCTGGGTACGCAACCTAAAAGTGCG
>JBIIOU010000235.1:0-2899 GCA_044336815.1 Candidatus Nanopelagicales bacterium
CTTAATTTCCCCGGCGAAAGCACCGGCCGAGTGCCTAAATACAAGGATTGGAGCGCTACCTCATTTCCGACGATCGCATTTGGGCAAGGGCTGAGTGTTAATGCGGTACAGGCCGCTAGCGTCTTTGCAACTATTGCCAATAACGGGGTTCGGGTGCAGCCAAGTTTGGTAGCTGGGGTGATCAAAGAGGATGGTTCGGTAGATCAGTCGCCGAAACCTTTTTCCACTCAAGTTGTGAGCCCCGAAACCGCGAAGCAGGTTCGTGCAATGCTTGAGAGCGTTGTCGGTGAAGGGGGGACTGGCTTGAATGCGAAAATCCCCGGGTATCGAATTGGGGGCAAGACTGGTACCGCAATGTATGTCGACCCCTCATGTGGCTGCTATCGGGGTGGGGTAGTCGCTTCGTTCATCGGGATTGCTCCGGCCGACGATGCGCAGTTAGTTGTCGCGGTGAGCTTGGTGAATCCACTTAGCGGCCGTTACGGCGGCGAACTCGCTGCTCCGGTTTTTAAGAAAGTGATGACATACGCGCTGCAGACCCAGCAAATACCCCCGACCGGCACTCGCCCAGCGAACTTGGCTTTGACGTATGGCGGCGGGTAGGCCCGATGACTTCAGTGCCACGGCCGACGCCGCGCACTACGACCCTCGCCGAGCTTTGCCCAGCGGCGGGTGGATTTACGATAATTGGCGACGGTTCGGTACTTATTTCGGGTCTGGAATTAGATTCGCGCGAGGTGAAAAGCGGTGATCTATTCGCGGCTTTGCCTGGCCACATCACCCACGGCTCATCATTCGTAGAATCGGCAATGGCGGCTGGGGCCGTCGGCGTCTTAACCGATGACGAGGGCGCGAAAAGTTTGGTTGCGAATGGGTCGGTCAACTTTCCGATTGTTATCGTACAGAGCCCGAGGCAGGCCATTGGTACTTTGGCGGCGCAGGTCTATCAAGGTTCACCTGACGACTTGCTAAACGCTCCACTTCGACTATTTGGAGTTACCGGAACCAATGGCAAAACCACAGTTACCTACTTAGTCGAAGCGGGGCTACGTGCGGCTGGTCGCACCACCGGATTAGTAGGCACGGTCGGCGTGCGAATCGGCGACGAGTCTTTGAGTGCCATTCGTACAACTCCTGAAGCTCCGCAATTACACGCCTTACTTGGTGTGATGCGTGAGCGTGGGGTCCAGGACGTTGCCATTGAAGTGTCAAGCCACGCGCTGATGGAAGGGCGCGTCAATGGGCTTAGATTCTCGATTGCAGCCTTCACGAATTTGTCGCAGGATCACCTCGACTACCACGGCACCCTGGAGGCTTACTTCAGGGCGAAGGCAGATCTCTTCACCCCATCACGTGCAGACATGGGGGTAATTGGCGTTGATACCCCGTGGGGTGCTCGGCTGGCATCTGAAGCAAATATTCCGGTGGTGACCTGGTCGAGCCAAGGGGCGGTGGCCGATTGGAATTTGACTACCGTGGATGGGCGAACTTTAGTAAATGGCCCAGAAGGTGAAGAACATGAACTCCAAAGTCGACTACTCGGTGCATTCAACCGGGCCAACAATTTATGTGCCTATGTGATGCTTCGAACCGCCGGCATTGCCCCGGATCAGGCAGCGGCCGGGCTTGCCTCGGTCTCGGTGCCTGGAAGAATGCAGGTGGTCGGTAAGTTCGCCGGTATTACTGGGATTGTCGACTACGCGCATACCCCTGACGCGATAGCCGGTGCCATCTCCAGTGTTCGGGAGAATTGCGGGGGAGCGATCGTTGTAGTGCTCGGCGCAGGTGGGGATCGGGATCGGCAAAAGCGCCGCGCGATGGGTGAATCAGCCGCTCTGCTCGCAGACCACGTTATCGTGACCGATGACAATCCAAGATCAGAAGACCCAGCGCTCATCCGAGCCGCGGTAATGGAAGGAGTTAGATCCGTGACCGCGTCCAATCGAGGCCAGCTCGCCGCTGTCACGGAGATTGCCGGTCGCCGCGCCGCTATATTTCATGCGGTATCCCTCGCCCGCTCCGGCGATTACGTGCTGGTACTTGGTAAAGGGCATGAACAAGGGCAGGAAGTCGCTGGCGCCATTATTCCATTTGATGATCGCGATGAATTGGGCGCGGCACTCCAAGAGCAGGCCGGAGTTGTTTCATGATCGCCTTGAGTGTCGCCGAAATCGCTGAAATAATGGAAGGCACGGCGCATCTAGTTGATGTATCGGTAATAGTCAACGATTTAGTGACTGACTCGCGGCAGGCGGTAGCGGGTGCGATGTTTGTAGCTATCCGCGGTGAAAACGTTGATGGCCACGATTTTGCTGCAAGTGCGATTGATAATGGGGCTTCCGTTGTGCTCGCTGGGCGCGAACTCGATGTGCCCTGCATTGTGGTGTCCGATCCGGTGCTTGCACTGGGCGCCCTTGCGCGCTGGGTGCGCGAAAATAAACTAAGTGCCAAGGTAATTGCGATAACTGGATCAAGTGGTAAAACAAGTACGAAAGATCTGCTCGCTCAGGTTCTTTCAACTGTTGGGAAAACAGTAGCGGCAGTAGGATCCTTTAATACCGAGGTTGGTGTTCCGCTAACTATTTTGCGAGCGGATGAGGAAACACAGTTTTTAGTACTAGAGATGGGTATGCGAGGTGCGGGGCACCTCACCTACCTCACCGAGATAGCGGCGCCTGATATTGCAGCCATAGTTAACATCGGATCCGCGCATATCGGCGTGGTTGGAACTCAGGAGATGGTGGCACGGGCTAAGGGCGAGATTATCGCCACCTTACCGAGCAATGGGATCGCGATTTTGAACAGCGACGATGCGATGGTCATGGAGCAGGCGGCTCGAACCTTGGCGCGGGTTGTTACCTGCGGTGAGTCGATTGGTAGTGACATTCGGGCGACTGAT